>DAOVHN010000338.1 GCA_030671915.1 Pseudomonadota bacterium | reverse complement strand
TGTCGCGCAGACGGAAGCGCTGGCCAGTCTGGGCGCCGGCGGGGATATTGACCTTGGCGCGGCCGCCCTCGATGGTCGGGACCTCGATGGAACCGCCCAGCGCCGCCGCGCTCATCGGGATCGGCACCCGGCAATAGAGGTCTGCCTCTTCACGCTGGAACAGCGGGTGGGGTTTGATCGACAGGAAGATATAAAGATCGCCCGGCGGCCCGCCGCGCAGGCCCGCCTCGCCCTCGCCGGCGACGCGGATCCGGGTGCCATCCTCGACGCCCGGCGGTATGTTGACGGCCAGCGTCTTTTCGCGCCGCACCCGGCCCGCGCCGTGGCATTCAACGCAGGGATGGTCGATCACGCGGCCCTGGCCCTGGCAATTCGGGCAAGTCCGTTCGATGGTGAAGAAGCCCTGCTGGGCCCGCACCCGCCCCGCGCCCTGACATGTGGGACAGGTGACCGGCTGGGCCCCGCCCTCGGCGCCGGAACCGTCACAGCCGCCGCAGGTAGCCGAGGTCGGCACGCGGATTTCCGGCTGACGGCCCTTGAAGGCGTCCTCCAGCGATATTTCCATGTTGTAGCGAAGGTCGGCCCCGCGGGTGGCCGCGTTGCCGCGCCGTCCGCCGGTGAACTCGCCGAACATTTCATCGAAGATATCGGCAAAACCGGAAGCGAAGTCGAAGCCGCCGCGCTGGCCGCCACCGCCGCCACCGCCGTTTTCGAAGGCGGCATGGCCGAAGCGGTCGTAGGCCGCGCGCTTCTGATCGTCCTTCAGGACCTCGTAGGCCTCGTTGATTTCCTTGAAGCGTGATTCCGCTTCCTTGTCGCCGGGATTGCGGTCGGGGTGCAGCTCCATCGCCAGCTTGCGATAGGCCTTCTTGAGCACGGGCGCGTCAACGTCCTTGGAAACCCCCAGGAGTTCGTAATAGTCCTGCTTCGCCATTCAAACCCCTAACCGGCGTTACCCCGGCAGCCAGAGGCCGCCGGGGGTAATCATATCTGACGCCGCGTTATCGCGCGGCGCAACCTCAGGCGGACTTCTTGTCCTTGTCTTCGTCCTTGTCGTCGTCGACCTCTTCGAAGTCGGCGTCGACGACGTTTTCGCCTTCGGCCTGGCCCGCGTCGCCAGCGGCGTCACCGGCCTCGCCCGAAGCAGCCTCGGCTTCCTGCGCCGCCTTGTACATGGCTTCGCCCAGCTTCATGGAGGCTTCGGTCAGCGCCTGGGTCTTGGCCTCGATTTCGGCAATATCCTCGCCTTCCATCGCGGTCTTCAGCGCCGCGGACGCAGCCTCAATGGCTTCCTTGTCGGCGGGCAGGACCTTGTCGCCATGTTCGGCCAGGCTCTTCTCGGTGGTGTGGATCATGCTGTCGGCCTTGTTGCGGGCCTCCACCATTTCCTTGCGCTTCTTGTCTTCCTCGGCATGCGCCTCGGCGTCCTTGACCATGCCTTCGATGTCATCGTCGGAAAGGCCGCCGGAGGCCTGGATGCGGATCTGCTGCTCCTTGCCGGTCGCCTTGTCCTTGGCCGAGACATTGACGATGCCGTTGGCGTCGATATCGAAGGTGACCTCGATCTGCGGAATGCCACGCGCCGCCGGCGGGATGCCGACCAGGTCGAACTGGCCCAGAATCTTGTTGTCCGCCGCCATTTCGCGCTCGCCCTGGAACACGCGGATGGTCACCGCGGTCTGGTTGTCCTCGGCGGTCGAGAAAGGCTGACCCTTTTTGGTCGGGATCGTCGTGTTGCGGTCGATCAGGCGGGTGAACACGCCACCCAGCGTTTCGATGCCCAGCGACAGCGGGGTCACGTCAAGCAGCAGTACGTCCTTCACGTCACCGGCCAGCACACCGCCCTGGATCGCCGCGCCGGTGGCCACGACCTCATCCGGGTTCACGCCGCGATGGGGTTCGCGCCCGAAAGTTTCCTTCACGGTCTCGAAAATCTTCGGCATGCGGGTCATGCCGCCGACCAGGATGACCTCGTCGATCTCGCTGGCCTTCAGGCCGGCGTCCTTCAGGGCCGCCTGGCAGGGCTTGACCGTCTTCTGCACCAGGTCGTCGACCAGCGCTTCCAGCTTGGCGCGGGTCAGCTTGATGTTCAGATGTTTCGGGCCCGACTGGTCGGCCGTGACGTAGGGCAGGTTGATCTCGGTTTGCTGGGTGCTCGACAGTTCGATCTTGGCCTTTTCCGCGGCCTCCTTCAGGCGCTGCAGGGCCAGCTTGTCGGTGCGCAGGTCCACGCCCTGCTCTTTTTTGAACTCGTCGGCCAGATAATCGATGATGCGTGCGTCGAAATCCTCGCCGCCCAGGAAGGTGTTGCCGTTCGTGGATTTTACCTCGAACACGCCGTCGCCGATTTCCAGGATCGAGACGTCGAAGGTGCCGCCGCCCAGGTCGTAAACGGCGACCGTGCCGGAGCCCTTCTTCTCAAGCCCGTAGGCGAGGGCGGCCGCGGTCGGCTCGTTGATGATGCGCAGCACTTCCAGGCCGGCGATCTTGCCGGCGTCCTTGGTGGCCTGACGCTGGGAATCGTTAAAATAGGCGGGAACGGTAATCACCGCCTGGGTCACCGTTTCGCCGAGATAGCGTTCGGCGGTTTCCTTCATCTTCTGCAGGATGAAGGCGCTGACCTGGCTGGGGCTGTAATTCTTGCCATGGGCCTCGACCCAAGCATCGCCATTATCGCCCGTTATGATCTTGTAGGGGACAAGGCCCTTGTCCTTTTCGACCTCCTTGTCGCCGTGGCGGCGGCCGATCAGGCGCTTGATCGCAAACAGCGTATTTTCCGGATTGGTGACGGCCTGGCGTTTCGCCGACTGGCCAACCAGCCTTTCGCCGCTCTCGGTAAATGCCACCATCGACGGGGTGGTGCGCGCGCCCTCTTCGTTTTCGATCACGCGGGCGGTGGAACCATCCATAACCGCAACACAGGAGTTGGTGGTCCCAAGGTCGATGCCGATAACCTTGCTCATCTTCGTCTTTCCTTTTCAGCGGGCTCCGGTGACCCGGATAATCCAGCACCAGCCCGAGCCCCCGCGGGGATTGATAAAAAAATACTTATTTGGGCGCATCCGACGGGATGCGGGTCTGAGGGCTATATAGGTAGGGAACAGGAAGCCTGCAAGCGTGATCCCGACTCGTTTTTTTCGGGACAATGCACCGCGTCGGATGCATGTCGTCTTATGCGGGAGTAATACCAAGGCTCGCTGATAAAGACTCATGTGATGGGTCTTTATCAGCGCCGCTTGGTATTAATGTTTGACGTTGCGCCAGACGGACTTTTTAACGGCAATAACCATAACAAGCAGCCCGCTCAGGAAGATCAGCACCCCAATTCCCATGGATTTGCGTTGCTCCATTTCCGGCTCGGCGGCCCAGGCCAGGAAGGCGGTGACATCCTTCGCTTCCTGCTCCAGCGTTGCCTCGGTGCCGTCCGCATATTCAACGTCGTCACCATAGAGCGGCTGCGGCATGGCGATCTGATTGCCGATGAAATAATTATGGTAGGCCATGCCCTCCCCGAGCTCTACATTCTCCGGCGCCTCCTCGGCATAGCCGATCATCAGGGCGTAAAGGTAATTTGTGCCGTTTTTGCGTGCCTTGGTCATCAGCGACAGGTCCGGCGGAAAGGCGCCATTGTTGCTGGCGCGCGCCGCGTTGTCGTTGGGGAACGGCGGCACGAAGCGATCCGACGGCAGGGCCACGCGCGTGAACATTTCGCCCTCATCGTCGGGGCCGTCCTGGAGCTCGTAATTGGCGGCGTAGGCCTTGATCTCATCCTCGCTGTAACCAAGCGCCGCGATATTGCGATAGGCCACCAGATTAAGGCTGTGGCAGGTCGCGCAGACTTCGGTATAGACCTGCAGACCGCGCTGAAGCTGTGCCTTGTCGAAG
>DAOVHN010000246.1 GCA_030671915.1 Pseudomonadota bacterium | reverse complement strand
TGAGGTATAAACCTGGTCGAAGGATGCGTCCGGGAAATCCATTTCATGGATGTCCATGACCCGCAGGGTCAGGTTCCCGGGATAGGCTGCCGCTCTCGGGTTGGCTTTGGCCAGCAGCTTGGTGCTGATGTCGATGCCGGTGATGTCCTGGCCGGGGGGAAAGCTGGCGATGTCCAGCCCGGTGCCTACCGCCAGGAACAGGATGTTACCATCCATTCCCGAAAACAGCCGCTTCTTGAATGGCGCCCAGCGTTTCTCCGGGCCGAAAGCGCCAATGAAATCGAACAGGCCGGCGGCGGAATCCCACTTCTTGCGTGTTTCGAGGTCTATCACCTGGCCTCCCCATGCAGCCTGGCTTGCAGGACATAACTGTAGGCCAGGCAGGCAAGGCCCGCCAGCGTCCCTACCCACAGGGCCGTCGCCGCGCCGATCTCCACCATACCCTGCAGCATGCCGACCGCGGAACCGGCCACCATTCCCGCCAGGCTCGCCGGCAGCGAGACCTCGAAGTCGCCGAAGAGCGGCGCGAAAAGAATCCCGCCGACGACCCCGGCCGGCAAGCCCAGCAGCATCCCCAACATCATCCCGAGCAGTGGATGCCAGCCACCGGGAATGACCGCATAGACTAACCATCCCGCGGCGGCACCTGTCACGGCGCAGGCCAGCAGATCGCCGAAAATGAAATACAGTCGGTGCTCCAAACGCCGATGCTCCCCTGGCGGAATCTTTTAGACAGAATACCACGATGACTATATGCCATATAGGCGTATCGACAAACTGTCGGCTGTTGGCGTGATTGGTGCGCTAATGCTTGTATCCTTCGGCCTCAGCGGGCACGATAGGGACATATTCGACTCGGGGAATGCATGTCGGAAAACGGCGAGGAACAGGTTATCGATATCGCGATCGTGGACAAGAGCCCGATCGTGCAGAGCGGCCTGCGCGCGCTGTTCGAAAGCGACAAGCGTTTCCACGTCGTCGCCGTCGCCGCCGATGGCGAGCGTTTCATGGAAGCTGTCGAGCGACTGTCATTCGATGTCGCGGTGACCGGTTGGGAGATGCCCTATCTCAGCGGCGCCGGCGTGCTGCGCGCACTCAGAGGCCAGCCGGATGCGCCCAGAATTGTCATCTATACCGGCAGCCAGGATCTCGACGTGCCACGCCAGGCGATGGCGCTGGGCGCCGCCGGGTTCTGCCACAAGAGCGACCCGCCGGAGCGCCTGGTCGATACGATGGTCACCGTCGCCTCCGGCCGCATGGCCTTCCCGTATGTCGATGTGCGGGAGCTGGACCTCAACCCACTCGCCGGGCTTACCGAGCGCGAGCGCGAAATCCTCGAGTCGCTATCCAAGGGGATGACCAACCAGCAGCTTGCCGAGGATTTCGAGATTTCCCTGAATACGGTGAAATTCCATCTGAAAAACCTGTACGGCAAGATGGATGTCGAAAACCGCGCCCAGGCCGTCGCCAAGTATCTGGGCCGGGCAACGCGGTAGCAGGCTGGAGCCGCACTAATACAAACAGCGCCAATTTGCCGCATTGGTTCTACCCGAACGGGTAGGTAAATTCCTGTCTGCAAGATACTGTCAGCCCACCCGCGCGAGTGTTCGCATGGCCCGGGATTCGGTGCAGACTGCATGCCATGACACAGGGAACGCAAATAGCGGCGGAACAGGATATGAGTTCGACGCCACGGAACGCGGATTGCGGCCCGTCCTTCGTCTATGCGCTTCGCGCCGTTACCGAGGCCGCCGCACGGGCGGCCTATGACTGGATCGGCCGCGGCGACAAGAATCAGGGCGACCTTGCCGGGGTGGAAGCGATGCGCGCCGCGCTGAACGGGATGCCGGTCGGCGGCACGGTCGTTATCGGCGAGGGCGAGAAGGACGAGGCGCCGGAACTTTACAAGGGCGAGGAGCTTGGCGACCAGTCGTCGCCGATGCAGTTCGATATCGCCGTCGATCCGGTCGAGGGCACCAGCTATCTGGCCAAGGGAATGACCAACGCAATGGCGGTGATCGCCATGGCGCCGCGCGGCAGCATGTTCGATCCGGGCCCTGCCTTCTATATGGAGAAATTCGCCGGACCGCCCGCGGTGCGCGGCAAGATCGATCCCAAGGCGCCGGTGGCCGACAAACTCAAAGTACTGGCCGAGGCGCTGGACAAGCCGATCTCGGAACTCACTGTCTATGTGCTGGAAAAGCCGCGCCACAAGGAAATGGTGTCACGCATCCATGCGGCGGGGGCGCGGGTGGCGCTCTATCCGGCCGGAGATGTGGCCGGCGCGCTGATGGCGGCGATCCCGGATTCGGGCATCGACGCCCTGATGGGAACCGGTGGCACGCCCGAGGGCGTAATCTCGGCCTGCGCCATCCGCCTGCTGGGGGGCGAGTTCCTGGGCCGATTGGACCCGCAGCTTCCTAGCGAGATCATTGCCGTGCGCGAGGCCGGCCTCGACACCAGCAAATGGTATGGAGTGGACGAGCTTGTCCGCTCCGACGAAGCTTATTTCTGCGCGACCGGCATTACCACCGGCCTTCTGTTCGACGGGGTCGAGCGCACGCGCAGCCAGGAGAAAACACAGACCCTGATGATCGCGGGGCCGGGTGGGGAACGTCAGATCCTCACCACGTGGCACCCGCGCGCCGCACGCAATTAAGAGACGCCGGAGGACCGAACTGATGCCACTTAACCGCAGGGTTGATCGTCCGATCATATTGGGAATTGTGGGCGATTCCGCCGCCGGCAAGACTACATTGACCGCCGGCATCGCCAATATCCTGGGGGCGGAGCGCGTGGTGACGATCTGCACCGACGATTATCATCGCTATTCGCGCGAGGAGCGGGCGGAGAACGGGATTTCCGCGCTGGACCCGCGCGGCAACTACATCGACATCCTGGAGCAGCATATCAAGCAACTGCGCGACGGCCATCCAATCCTCAAGCCGATCTACAACCACCATCACGGCACGCTGGACGCGCCCGACTATATCGTGCCGAAGGAATATATCATTCTCGAGGGGTTGCTGGGCTATTCGACCCGCGCCATGCGCGACTGCTATGACGTGAAGGTCTATCTGGAGCCGGTCGAAGACTTGCGCGTAAAGTGGAAAATCCAGCGCGATACCGGCAAGCGCGGCTACACGGAGGCGCAGGTCCGGGATTCGTTGAAGAAACGCGAACATGACAGCGCCGACTTCATCCGCCCCCAGCGCACCTTCGCCGACATCGTCGTGCAGTTTTACCCGCCCGCCAGCCAGTCGAATGAAAGAGGCGCCAATCTGAACGCGCGGCATACGCTGCGCCCGACCCTGCCGCATCCCGATTTGTCGCCGGTGCTGGATCTGGGCGTGCGCAACGGGCTGAAGCTGGAGCTTTCGCGCGATATCGACGGCAAGCCCGTCGACGTGCTGGACATTCCCGGCGATATCGATGCAAACCGGGCCAAGGCGATGGAAGAACTGCTGTGGGGCCTGATCCCCGAGGCACAGCATCTGCGTGACAAGCTGGGGCAATTCATCGATGAACATAACGAAACCGCGATCAGCCATCCGCTGGCGCTGTCGCAGCTTTTCATCACCTATCATATGGTGAAAGCCGCGATGGGCGTGCATGCGATCTGACAGCCGCGATTCCAAGGGAGAACCACTATGCCAATGATTTCGATGCGCCAGTTGCTGGACCATGCCGCCGAGCATGGTTACGGCGTGCCGGCCTTCAACATCAACAATATGGAGCAGCTCATCGCCATCATGCAGGCGGCCGAGAAGACCGATTCCCCGGTCATTCTGCAGGCCAGCCGCGGCGCGCGTTCCTATGCGGGCGATACCATCCTGCGCTACCTTGTAATGGGCGCGGTGGAAATGCATCCCGATATCCCGATCTGCATGCATCAGGACCACGGCAACAACGTCCAGACCTGCATGTCGGCGGTGACCAACGGCTTCACCTCGGTGATGATGGACGGTTCGCTGGAAGAGAACGCCAAGACCCCGGCCAGCTATGAATACAATGTCGATATCACCAAACAGGTGACGGACACCTCGCATATGGTCGGCGTTTCGGTCGAGGGCGAACTGGGCTGCCTCGGCTCGCTGGAAACCGGCGAGGGCGACAAGGAAGACGGCCACGGCTTCGAGGGCAAGCTGGACCGCGACATGCTGCTGACCGACCCGGATCAGGCGGTCGACTTCGTGGCGCGCACCAAGGTCGACGCGCTGGCCGTCGCCATCGGCACCTCGCACGGCGCCTATAAATTTACCCGTAAACCCACCGGCGACATTCTGGCGATGGACGTAGTGAAGGCGATCAACGAGCGGCTGCCGGAAACCCATCTGGTGATGCACGGCTCGTCGTCGGTGCCGCAGGATCTGCAGGACGTCATCAACGAATTCGGCGGCGAGATGCCGCAAACATACGGCGTGCCCGTCGAGGAGATCGTCGTCGGCATCAGGAACGGCGTGCGCAAGGTCAATATCGATACCGACTGCCGCATGGCGATAACCGGCCAGTTCCGCAAGGTCGCGGCCGAGAAGAAGGCGGAGTTCGATCCGCGCGCCTTCCTCAAGCCCGCGATCGCGGAAATGGGCAAGCTCTGCGCCGACCGGTTCGAGGCCTTCGGCACGGCCGGCAACGCCTCGAAGATCAAACCCATCCCGCTGGCCGAAATGGCCAAACGGTATCAGTCCGGCGTGCTCGACCCGAAGGTCGCGGGCGCCGCGCAGGCCGCCGAGTAAGCCGGCCGAGGAGATTAAGATGAGCAGCAAGAATTACAGCGCCGGCGTGAAGGACTATCAGGAGAC
>DAOVHN010000405.1 GCA_030671915.1 Pseudomonadota bacterium | reverse complement strand
GTCTATGCCGGCGATCAGTCGGCCCCCCAGAATGGCAAGTTCTACCAAGGCGTCTTCGAACGGTTGAACGCGATCTCGGTGCGGCTGCTGTTCTTCACGCTGGAAATCAACCGCATCGAGGACGACCGGCTGGAGGCATTGCTGGAGGCGCCGGCACTGGCGCGTTACCAGCCCTGGCTGCGCGACGTGCGCGCCATGCGCCCGCATCAGCTGGACGACGAGATTGAGCGAGTGCTGCATGAAAAATACGTGGTCGGCCGCGCCGCCTGGGTGCGGCTGTTCGACGAGACCATGGCGGGCCTGCGGTTCGACTTCCGGGGGCAGGAGCTGACCGAGGCGGAAATCCTGAGCCTGATGTCCGACGCCGACGGCGCCAAGCGCAAGGAGGCCGCGCAGAGCCTGGGCGATGTGCTGGCCGACAACGTGAAGACCCTGGCGCTGATCACCAACACGCTGGCCAAGGACAAGGAAATCGAGGATGGCTGGCGCAATTTTCCGCGCGGCGATTCCTCGCGCAACCTGGCCAATTTCGTCGAGGACGAGGTGGTCGACGCCCTGTCGGCGTCGGTGCGCGAGGCCTACCCTACGCTTTCGCACCGCTATTATGCGCTGAAGGCGAAATGGTTCGGCGGGGATCGGCTGGATTACTGGGACCGCAACGCGCCGCTGCCCGATGCGGACGACCGAAAGATCGCCTGGGACGAGGCGCGCGAGACGGTGCTGGACGCGTACGGCGCCTTCTCGCCGGACATGGCGGCGGTCGGCAGGCGATTTTTCGACAATAGCTGGATCGACGCACCGGTGCGCCCGGGCAAGTCGTCGGGCGCCTTCGCGCATCCGACCGTACCCTCGGCCCATCCCTACCTGTTGCTGAACTATCAGGGCAAGACGCGCGATGTGATGACGCTCGCGCATGAACTGGGCCACGGTGTACATCAGGTGCTGGCCGCCGATCAGGGCCACCTGATGGCGGATACGCCGTTGACCCTGGCCGAAACCGCCTCGGTATTCGGTGAGATGCTGACCTTCCAGGCGATGCTGAAACAGACGCGGGACGTCAAGGCGCGCCGCGCCATGCTGGCCGGCAAGGTCGAGGACATGCTGAACACGGTGGTCCGCCAGATCGCCTTCTACGAGTTCGAAAAGCGTATCCATGCCGAGCGCCGCGAGGGGGAGTTGATGCCCGAACGGCTGGGCGAAATATGGATGGACGTGCAGGTAGAGAGCCTGGGCCCGGCGCTGCGCTTCGACGACAATTACCGGACCTTCTGGGGCTATATCCCGCATTTCATCCATTCGCCCTTCTATGTCTATGCATACGCCTTCGGCGACTGCCTGGTGAACTCGCTCTATGCGGCCTACGAGCAGGCCGACGAGGGCTTCGCGGCGCGCTACCTGGACATGCTGCGGGCCGGCGGCACCTTGCGCCACAGGGAGCTTCTGGCGCCCTTCGGGCTGGACGCCAGCGACCCGGCGTTTTGGGGCGGCGGGCTGTCGGTGGTGGCGCGGCTGATCGACGAGCTCGAGGCGATTTCGTGAGCTTCGAGCGCGCAGCGCAGCCGAAACTCGAGATCCTGTCGGCCGGCAGGACCACGAAAGGCCGCCCGCCGTTGATCTTCATCCATGGCGGTTTCACCGGGGCCTGGTGCTGGGAGCCATACTTCCTGGACTGGTTCGCGGGCCGCGGATGGGAATGCCATGCGATCAGCCTGCGCGGCCACGGGCAAAGCGAGGGGCATGACGATATCCACCGGTTCGGCATAGACGACTATGTGGCCGATGTCGCCCATGTGGCGGAGGGCCTCGGGGAGCGGCCAGTCCTGATCGGCCATTCGATGGGCGGCTTCGTGGCCCAGCGCTATCTGGAACGCTACCCGGCGACAGCGACCGTACTGATGGCGCCGGTGCCCGCAACCGGCCTCGCCGGGGCGGGCCTCGCCATGGCGGCCAGCAACCCGGCGCTGTTCTGGGACGTCGGGCTGGCCCACGAGATCGGCCGCGGCGCGCCCAGCCCGGCGGTGCTGTTCGAGGCCGTGTTCGGGCACGGGCCCGACAACGGCTTTTCCCAATATGGCGAGCGCTTCACCGACGAATCCCACCGCGCCTGGGCCGATATGTGCAACGCCGCCTTCCTGGACGTATCGAAAATCCCCGACATGCCGATCAAGGTGATCGGCGGCGACACCGACCGGCTGATCCCGCCCGCCTTCATCCGCTCGGCCGCCCGCCTGCTGGGAACCAGGGCCGAAATGCTGCCCGGCCTCGGCCACGCCCTGATGCTGGAGCCCGGCTGGGACGACGCCGCAACGCGCATCGACGGCTGGCTGACGGCGCAGGGGTTCTGAACCTCGCTTTCGCCTGCATTATGGCCGATGCAGGGAAGTTTTCCATGCCCGCCCCGTTATGTTTATGATTCCGACCGGCATAAACAGGTAAAGCAAGCAGGCATGCCCGGTAATTCGATTGAAACTGCGGTCGCGAATGTGGAGACCGCGGCCGCGGTGCTGGAGCATATCCGGGAACATATCGGGCCCGTGGATACCGTATTTCATGAGATCGAGTCGGAAACGGTCGCCATCGACATCCACCATGTCCCGCCAACGCCGGACCGCGACTGCCATACGCTGATCACCTCGGGGCTGAGCGACCAGCCGATGCCCGAAGGATCGGGCGTGCGGTTCGCGGAACTGGTGATGTGCCTGCCGCCGGACTGGCCGATGGACGAAGAGGCGCTGGAGGACGACGCCAGCGCCTGGCCGCTGGAAATGCTGCGGGCGCTGGGCCGGCTGCCCTATGCCCACGGCGTGGCCTTCGATTTCGGGCTTTGCACCGACAATTTGACCCTGCCCTTCGCCATGGCGAAGGATACGGGGTTTTCCGCCGTGCTTCTGGCCCCGCCGGTAACGATCCCGGACGCCTTCTGGTGCCTGGAAGCCGTCAACGGCAAGATCATCGATTTTCTTGGCATCGTGATGCTGTACCCGCTTGAACTGGATTGCGCCCGCTACCAGGGAGTGGTTGCCCTGGCCAGTGCGATGGACAAGCTGTCGGTTAACGAACTGGTCCATGTAGGGCGCAAGCCGGCTGTTTGAGGTGCGGGGAAGGTAGTGCGACCTCGCCCTTCGAGACGGCGCTGCGCGCCTCCTCGGGATGAGGCTCAAAAACCTGTTCCCTCATGCTGGGGAGGGCCGAAGGCCCATCTCGCAGTATGAGGTTGCAAGGCGCCCGACTTGCAGGAAGGGGCAACCGCGCCAATCTCTTAAGCCATGCCCGGCGATAACAGACAAAGCAACCTGACAGGCCGCATGCGGCGATATGCTCGTGTTAGCGGGGCCATGGGCGGCGCGGCGGCGCGGTTCGCCGGCTCCCGGCTGCTCGGGATCGAGCTGGACCGCGACAAGCATGCGGCAGACCTGACCCGCGCG
>DAOVHN010000534.1 GCA_030671915.1 Pseudomonadota bacterium | reverse complement strand
GTCTTCTTCAGGACGCTTTGCAGCCGCAGGAATTCGTCCTGCATTTCGCGGCGAATCAGCGGGTCGAGCGCCGAGAAGGGCTCGTCCAGGAACCAGATTTCCGGCTCCACCGCCAAGCTGCGCGCGATGCCGACGCGCTGCTGCTGGCCGCCGGAAAGTTCGCGCGGGTAATAGCTTTCGCGGCCCTTCAGGCCGACGAGCTCGATAACTTCCAACGCCCGTGCCTCGCGCGCGGCGCGGGCCACGCCCTGGACTTCCAGCGGGAAGGCGACATTGCCCAGCACGGTGAGATGCGGCAGCAGCGCAAAATGCTGGAACACCATGCCCATCTTGTGGCGGCGAATCTCGATCATCTCCGCCTCGCTGGCGCGCAGCAGGTCGCGATCGTCGAAGATCACCTCGCCGCCGGTCGGCTCGATCAGGCGCGACAGGCAGCGCACCAGTGTCGACTTGCCGGAGCCCGACAGCCCCATGATGATGAATATCTCGCCTTCGCGGACCTCGATATTGGCGTCGCAGACCGCGCCGATCAGCCCGGCGTCCGCGATCGCCGCGTTGTCCGGCGCATGGCTATGGCGGGCCAGGAACCCCTTGGGGTCCGGGCCGAAAAGCTTCCACACACCACGGCAGGAAAGCTTGACCGGGCTGTCTTTCACTAAGTCCTCGCAGACGGAGAAACAGATTGGGAGTCAAGACGGGACGGCCATCACCACTGGCCGCCCCGCCCCGAGGCCCTGACTAATGCTTGATCCAGCCCTTCCAGGTGGATTCGTTCTTCTTCATCCAGCCGGCCACCACATCTTCAAGCTTCTTGCCTTCAAGATCGACTTCGACGATCAATTGGCTCATCTCGTCGTTTTCGATATGGAAGTTGCGCACCGCCTTGTAGGCGCCCGGCCATTTCTTCTCGCCGTCCTTCCAGCCGACCTTCTTGATCCAGCCGAAGGGCTTGCCGCAGTCATAGGCCATGTTGGGATTGCTGCCCCATTTCGGATCCTCGTAGCAGGCGTCCGTATATTCGGGGAACTCGACCCATTCGCCTTCGAACTTGGCCACCGCCCAATGCGGCGCATAGACCCACAGCAGGACCGGCGCCTTGCGCTGATAGGCGGATTCCAGCTCGGCGAACAGCGCCGCGTCGGTGCCGGCATGAACCACTTCATAGTTCAGCCCCAGCGCCTCGACCCGCTCGTCATCGAACCCGGCCCAGGTCACCGGCCCGCCCAGATAGCGGCCCTTCGGCGACGTTTCCGGGGTGGAGAACGCCTCGGCGCACTTGTTCAGCGCCTTCCAGTCCGGCAGGCCCGGGCATTTCTCTTTCATATACAGCGGATACCACCACTCTTCCTTGGCATCCATGCCGGTCTCGCCCAGGTCGACGGTCTTGCCGGTCGCGAGGCTCACGTCCATGGGCTGCTTGCCGGTGGTCTCCCACATTTCCATGGCGATATGCAGGTCGCCCGATTCCAGGCCCGCGAATTGCGCGATATAGTCGGCCTGCACATATTCGATATTGTAGCCGGCCTTTTTCAGGACCTCGCCCATGATATTCGTGGTCAGCAACTGACCGGTCCAGTCATGCAGCGTAAGCTTGATCGGGTCCTTCGATTCCACATCGGCCCAGGCTGCGGCCGAAAATGCCAGCGACGCCGCGGCGACCCCGCCGATCAAGGCGGATCTCATGCGATTGAACATTGTTTCGTCTCCCAGTTATGCCTTTTTACAGGCGGCCCCTTGCGGAACTTGATCTATTGCGGTGGCGACGCCCCCAAGTCAGCCTCGCCGCCAAGAGTGATTGAAGACTTAAGCGCGGGCCATTTCAAGAAGAAATTGCCAAAACTCCACAAAAAGCCATATTATTTCACCTACAAATCCACATTTTCCCACAAACAGGACCGAGACCATGCATCGCACCGCCCGCCACAGCGCCATTCTGGCAGAGATTACCAGCACCGGTTCCTGCTCGGTGGCCGACCTCGCCAAGCGGCTGGGCGTATCGGGCGAGACCATCCGGCGCGACATCAAGCGCATGGCCTCGCAGGGGCTGCTGCGCAAGGTTCATGGCGGGGCGACCCTGCCCGGTCCGCTGCACGAGGCCAGTTTCGAGCAACGCATGACCGAAAACGCCGCGGCCAAGGAGGCAATCGCCCGCGCGGCGGCCGCCCACATCGCGGACGGCGAGACGCTGTCCTTCGATACCGGCACCACGACTGCCCGCGTTGCCCGCGCGCTGGCCGGGCGGCGCGACCTCACGGTGGTCACCAACTCGCTGGACATCGCGCGCACCATGGCCGGGGCCAGCCGGGTCTTCATGGCCGGCGGGGAATTGCATGCCGAGCTTGGCGCCGGGCTGGGTCCCGCGGCGGTGGAGTTCGTCAGCCAGTTCAGGGTGCGCACCGCTTTCCTGTCGGCCGGCGCCATCGACGCCGAGGACGGTCTGACCGATTTCGACATGGCCGAGGCGCAATTCAGCCGGGCCCTGATCGAGGCCGCCGAGCGCGTCATCGTGGTCGCCGACCACAGCAAGTTCGGCAAGCGCGCCCTGGTCCGCGCCTGCGAAATCGAAGC
>DAOVHN010000511.1 GCA_030671915.1 Pseudomonadota bacterium | reverse complement strand
TGGTTGCCGTCGGGTCGTCGGCGCGCCGGCCTTCGGTATAGAGGAACTTGTGGAACTGGCGGATCGCCGACAGCCGCCGCGCCGCCGTGCTGGCCGCCAGGCCGGCATTCGACATGGCCTCCAGCCAGCCGCGGACATCATCGACCTCCACATCGCGGCCGGTGCGCCCGCGCGCGGCCAGATGGCCCAGATAGTCGTTCAGGTCGCGCCGGTAAGAATCCAGCGTATTGACCGCCGCGCCACGCTCCGCCGAGAGCATTTCAAGGAAGCTCTCGCTATCGAGCCCGGACCGGGACATGTCTACAATCCCCCGGCCAGCGCCGCCTCGATCGCCAGCCGCCTGGCTTCGTTCTCCAGCCCCACCTTGCGCAGCCCGATAACGATTTCGGACAGCAGCGCCGGGCCGCCTTCCGTCAGGCTGCCGCCACCCAGAATCAGAATCGCCAGCAACACCGTCTCGCCGCGCCGGCCGGCCGAGGCCGCCTTGCGGAAGGCTCGCATATAGGCGGGATCGGGCGCCAGCATGTCGGCGCGGGCGCCGCCCTGCAGCAGGGCCTCCCAGCGATCGTCGGGGATACGCTCGCCCATGGCCTCGAACAGGCTGTAGGCGAAGCCAGCCTTCATGCCCGCCTCGGCGGCGTTCACTTCCGCCATGGCCGAAAGCCAGCGCCCATGGCCCAAACCGGTGGCAGAGCCTTCCGCCAGCGCGATCAGGGGCCACAGCAACGCGGCGGCATGTTTGTATTCCGGCTCTCTGGCGAAGCGTTGCGCTATCGCCGCCCACGCCAGCGCCCGCTCGGGCTGGTTCAGTAAATACAGGGCGCGCACCGCCTCGGGCGCGAACCAGGCCAGTTCCGCCCCCGGCTGCAACGCCTCCAGCTCCGGCTGGTAGACGCCAACGCTTAACTGATAGGTTCCGTCCGCCGCCGCAAGCTCCCATGCCTTCTGAATGGCCGCCCCGCGCGCCACGGGAAGTTTGTGCAGCGTTGCCGCCTGATAGAGGAGCGCCCGGTTACGGGGGCTGTAATCGCCCTCGGCGATGCTGAGCGCATTGTCCAGTTCCTTGTTGCTGAACTCCATGGCGGCATAGCGTTCCGCCAGGCTCGCCGGTGCGATCGCGCCGGCCGTCGCCGCGCGCTCGGCCGCGGCCAGTTGCACTGAATCGGAAACCAGAGGGCTGTCCGCCAGAGCCCGTAACATCAGCGGCGAGCGGGTCTCCAGCACGTCCGAGGGCAGTTTCGCCTCGGCCGCCGCAGCCATCGCCAGATGCAACGGCGCCGGGTCGGTCAGGCTTTTTACCTTTGGCCGGGTGCCGGCGGTCAGCGCGTCGGCGAGGCTGAAGAAGGTGGGGTCGTCCAGGTCGCCGCCCTCGCGCAGCAGGTTGGTGCGGAAACCCGCCGCCTCCATGTCACCGGCCAGAATCTTGCAGAAAATCGCAAGCCGGTCGCGATAGAGCGGGTCCAGCACCGCCGCGCCCGCCGCGGCGCCCTTGCAGGCGCCCTCATTGTCGCCCAGCAGCAGCCGGTTCTCCATATGCAACCGCAACAGCACGCCGGCGGTTTCCGGTGCCGGCGCGATCGTCATCATCTCGGCGACGGCGCCGGCCAGCCCCATCGCGGCCAGGCGCTCGATGCGAAGCCCGATCAGACTGGTTTCCGCGTCCGTCTCACCGCGCACGGGCGCGATTGCCGAGGACAGCAGAAGGCGGCGGGCCAGATCATGCAGCGTTGGCGAGTCATAGCTGGCGGGAAGCTGCGACAGCAGGCGCAGCAACCGGGTGCGGTCCGTACCGGCCCACAAATCCACGCCGAGACCGCCCATCGAAGCGTCCAGAATGCCGCCGGAATCGGGATCCAGTTCCTCCAGATCGCCGATTTCGATGCCGGAAATCCCTTCGTCCCCCGCGGGTGCGATGTCGACCATCTCGCCGGGCAGGGCGGGTGGCGGAGCATCCAGCGCCGCCGGCGCGCCTTCGGGCGTAAGGGGAAGCGCGCCGCCGTCCGCCGGACCCTGTGCGAGCGCCGGGCTGGCGGCAAGGGTCAGAAAGATCGCGAAGGCTAGAGCCTTTCCCGGCCATATGGTCGGAAAACGCTCTAGGCCGCGTTCAGCGGGGGAAACGCGAATCATCGAGTTCCGTTTCGACCGTGTTCGACGGCGCGGGCACGTCCCAGAATCCGAGAGCGAAAATTCCGCCAATCAGGAGAAGCGCAAAAAGGAGGATGCCGATCTGTGCGTAACTGTTCATACGGTGATATTCCGAAGCAAAAATTTCAAGGATACTGGCGCATGGGATGCGAGTCGCGGGGTGTGGCGTTGTTCCGGCGGTTCGGGGTTTACGCTAGCCACTGACTATGGCAATCCTGCGGCAGTGTAATTATCTGTAGGGCGCGCCGCAACGGCTGCGGCGGGAAAACCTTGTTCATGGAAGAAACAGAAGCATTTATTCTGCCTAAACCCCTTATTCTCGTGGGCTTGATGGGCGCCGGCAAGTCGGCGGTCGGGCGTCGCGTGGCAGCACGGATGGGCGTGCCCTTCATCGACGCCGACGCGGAAATCGAGAAAGCCGCCGGCTGCACGATCAGCGAGATCTTCGAGCGCGATGGCGAAGAGGGGTTCCGCGCCGGCGAGCGCCGGGTCGTGGCCCGGCTGCTGAATACCGAGCCGGTGCATGT
>DAOVHN010000337.1 GCA_030671915.1 Pseudomonadota bacterium | reverse complement strand
CCGCGCCGGGGGGCAAGACCGCGCAGCTCGCGGCGGCCGGCGCGCGGGTCACCGCCGTCGATATCTCCAGGAAGCGCCTGCAGCGCCTGTCGGAAAATCTCGAGCGCCTGGGACTCGCCGCCGAGGCTGTCGCCGTCGATGCGGCCAAATGGACGCCGGACGAACCCTTCGAAGCGGTGCTGCTGGACGCCCCCTGCTCGTCGACCGGGACACTACGCCGCCATCCCGATATCGCCTGGAACAAGACGCCGGAGGATGTCGCCAAGCTGACAACCGTGCAAGACCGGCTGCTGGCCGCCACGTTGGCGCTGGTGAAGCCGGGCGGGCTGGTCGTTTACGCCACCTGCTCGCTGCAACCATGCGAAGGGGCGGAACGCATCCAGGCCCTGCTCGCTTCGGGCGCCGCCGCGGAACGCGTGCCGGTCCTACCCGATGAATTGCCCGACCTGGCGGAGGCGATCACGCCCGCCGGGGACTTGCGGACACTGCCCTGCCACTGGACGGCGCGTGGCGGCATGGACGGTTTTTACGTCGCACGACTGCGCCGCGTGTCGTAAGCGCACGGTCCCCCGGTTCGCCGCTTGCGCGAGCGGGGGAAAGCCTCTAGGAAAATAGCATGCAACAGCCGATCCGAATCGCCCCCTCGATCCTCTCCGCCGACTTCGCCAACCTGGGCGAGGAGGTGCGCGCCATCGACCGCGCCGGCGCCGACTATATCCATATCGACGTGATGGACGGGCATTTCGTGCCGAACATCACCATCGGCTCCGGCGTCACCAAGGCGCTGCGCCCGCACAGCGAAAAAGTCTTCGACGTACATCTGATGATCGCGCCCGTCGACCCCTTCATCGAGGATTTCGCCAAGGCCGGCGCCGACATCATCACGGTCCATGTGGAAGCTACGCCGCATGTGCACCGCACGATCCAGCTGATCAAGAGCCTGGGCAAGAAGGCGGGGATCTCGCTCAATCCCTCGACCCCGGTCTCCGCCGTCGATTACCTGCTCGGCGAGCTCGATCTGGTACTGGTGATGAGTGTCAATCCCGGTTTCGGCGGGCAGTCCTTTATCGAATCGCAGCTCGACAAGGTGGCCGAACTGCGCCGCCGCATCGACGATTCCGGCCGGACTATCGACCTGGAAATCGACGGTGGCATCAATTTCGATACCGCGCCGCGCGCCATAGCGGCCGGCGCGGACGTGCTGGTGGCGGGCACGGCGACCTTCACTGGCGGCCCCGATGCCTACGAGGCCAATATCCGCCGGCTGCGCGGCTGAGGCGATGGCCGGGCTTCCGGCACGTGTCCGCGCGGACCTGTCGGGCCTGCTTCGCCGGGCGGCGCAGAGTCTGTTTTCCATGCCCGGCTATCGCCTGACGCTGATCGGGCGAACTCCCGCAACACTGCAAATGTCCCCGCCCGATCCCTGGCCGGGGCGCGCCGAACAGGGCGCGGCGATGCTGGCCGGACGTTTCCGTTTTGCCGCTTGGGAGCCGGCCGGCGGCGAGGACATCTGGGATCCGCCGGGCGCACCGCCGGAATGGCTGGCGGCGATGCACGGCTTCGTCTGGCTCAGGGATCTGACGATGCTGGGCGGCGACGATGCGCGGCAACTGGCGCGCCGCCTGACCGCGGACTGGATCGACCGCAACGAGCGCTGGTCGCTGCCCGCCTGGCGCAGCGACGTCGCCGCTATCCGGATCGTCGCATGGCTGTCCCATTACGACACCTTTTTCGCCAGCGGCGAGGACAATTTCCGCCAGGCGATGGTGCGTTCAATCTCGATACAACTTCGTCATCTCGAACGTGCCTGGCGGCTGGAGACGGAGGGGGCCGACCGCATTGGGGCGCTGAAGGGCTTGGTTTACGGCGCCCTATGCCTGGGCGGCCGCGAACTGGCCGAGCGGCGGCTGGCGCTTCTCGAGGAAGAGTTGGAGCGCCAGGTGCTGGCCGATGGCGGCCATGTGGAGCGTAATCCGGGCAAGCTGCTGACGGTCCTGGGCGACCTGCTGGAGACCAGGGCGGCACTGGGGGCGGCCCAGTACGAGGTGCCCGAATCCATGCAGCAGGCGATCGACCGGATGGCCCCGATGCTGCGCTACCTGCGTGGCGGCGACGGTGCGCTGGCGCGCTTCAACGGGGCCGGCGGCGAGGATTCGCTGATCCTCAGCGCCGTGCTGGAACAGGCCAGTCCGCGCGGCAAGCCGGCGGCACGTGCGCCGGCCACCGGTTTCGAGCGGATATCGGCCGGCAAACTGACGGTTCTGGTCGATGCCGGCGCGCCGCCCGGGCCGCCCTTTGACGAGGGAGCCCATGCCGGCGCGCTGAGCCTGGAGGTCACGGTCGGTCGCGAGCGCTTGATCGTAAATTGTGGCGCGGCACCTTGCGACGGCGAACGCTGGCGGATGGCGGAGCGCGCGACCGCCGCCCATTCCACCGTCACCGTCAGCGACCGGAATTCCAGCGAACTTTTGAACAATGGCCATATTGGCAGCCGGGTCGCCCGGGTAACGGCGGAGATGGACAGCGCCGGCGGCGCGACCCTGCTGGATATGAGCCACGACGGCTATCTGCGCTCCGACGGCATCACCCATCGCCGTCGCATTTTGCTGTCCGACGACGGGGCCGACCTGCGTGGCGAGGATACGCTTACGGGCCGTAGCGGCGTGCCTTTCGCGGTGCGCTTCCACCTGCATCCTGCTGTCGACGCGACTCTTTTGCAGAGCGCCAAGGATGCGCTGCTGCGCCTGCCGCGCGACGGCGGCTGGCGTCTGCGTTGCAGCGAGCCGCTGGCCCTTACCGAAAGCATCTGGTTCGAGGACGAGCCGGAACCCAGGCGCACCAGCCAGATTGTCATATCGGGCGTTACCGGGGACAGCGCGACCACGATCAAATGGGCGTTGCACCGCGAAGCGAAGCGCGACTGAAGGACGCGGCGCGGCCCCTTGCCACGGCCGGTGCCGCCCTCTATGAAACCGCTCATCGCTAATGTTTCCAATTGGCACAACCGGGATATCGACCATGTCCGACCAGAAAATCACCTGCGCCCTGATTTCCGTTTCCGACAAGTCGGGGCTGGTGGAATTCGCGCAATTCCTGGCCAGCAAAAGAGTCGCGATCCTGTCCACCGGCGGCTCCGCGAAAATGCTGCGCGAGGCGGACATAGCGGTCACCGAGGTCTCCGACCATACCGGCTTCCCGGAAATCATGGACGGCCGCGTCAAGACGCTGCACCCGATTATCCATGGCGGCCTGCTTGGGCGGCGCGACGACAAGCAGCACAAGCTGGCCATGTCGGTCCATGACATTACGCCCATCGACCTGCTGGTCGTGAATCTCTATCCCTTCGAGGATACCGTTGCGCGCGGCGGCGATTTCGACGCCTGCATCGAGAACATCGATATAGGCGGCCCGGCGCTGATTCGCGGCGCCTCAAAGAACCATGAATTCGTCACCGTCGTCACCGGCACCGGGGACTACCAGGCCGTGATGGATGAGATGAAAAAGAACAAGGGCGGCACCACGCTGGGGCTTCGCCGGCATCTGGCTGCCAAGGCCTACGCCCATACCGGCGCCTACGATGCCGCCATCGCCGGCTGGTTCGGGCGCGAACTGGGCCAGGAACTGCCCGACCCGCTGGCCATGGGCGGCAAGCTAAAGCAGACGCTGCGCTATGGCGAGAACCCGCACCAGAAGGCCGCCTTCTATACTGGCGGCGCGGCACGCCCGGGCATCGCCAGCGCCGAACAGGTCCAGGGCAAGGAGCTGAGCTTCAACAATCTAAACGATCCCGACGCGGCCTTCCAACTGGTCGCCGAGTTCGACAATCCGGCCATCGCCATCATCAAGCACGCCAACCCCGCCGGCGTTGCCGAGGCCGACAGTCTGGCGACGGCCTACGCCAGCGCCCT
>DAOVHN010000406.1 GCA_030671915.1 Pseudomonadota bacterium | reverse complement strand
CGGACCGCATCGGTCACTGCTTCCCCTGGGTCCATGTCGCGCGGGCAGATCGGGAATCCACTCGTTGTAAGCTTGAACGCTCTTCCTGTATTGCGCCAAATCCCGGTCCCGCGTAGCCGGAAGAGACAGTCGAATCTTTTTGGCTTCTGTAAGTTCTCCGAACGCGGTAGCGTATGCGCCGGTTTTGTCCAGAATGCGCGCAAGTTCATATTTTGCCGGAATTTGTAACAGTGGCTCGGCGGTGGCCGCGGCAACTGGCGCAACAAGGGCGCGCGCGGCCTCGATGTTCCCTGATCGCCTTTCCAGGCGGGCCCGCAGAATCCGCGTTACCGGAAAATCCGGGGCAATCCGCACCAATTCCTCGGCTTTGCGTTCGGCCTCGTCGGTCCGGTTCATCAATTCCAGCATCGTAACGAAACTGGAGAGGTATTCTCTGTTTTCCGGCGCCAGACGATGTGCCTCGGCAAATTCCGCGATCGCCAGGTCATATTGGCCAAGGCTCTTCAGCAGGGCGCCGAGGTTGTTATGGGCGCCGTCGTGGTCCGGTGCAATTTTGATGGCGCGGCGAAAGGCCGCTTTCGCATCGTCGGGTCGGTGTAGCAACCTCAGACAATTGCCACGATTGTATGGCGCTTCGCGAAACGCGGGATCGAGCGACTCCGACCGCTTGAATTCCGCAACCGCGTCTTCAAATCGTCTGAGCGCCTGGTAAGCCGTTCCCAAATTATTATGAATGCGCGCATCGTTGGGCACGAGCGAAACCGCCAGCCCGATCAGTTCCGCAGCTTTCTCGGCGTCGCCCTTTTGCAGTGTCGCGACCCCCAGCAAATGTAGTGCATGGGGATGCTCGGGAACTTGTTTCAGTATTCTTTGATAAATCGGCACAGCCTCATCGATTCGGCCTTTACGGTGTGCTGTCCTGGCGTGATTAAGCTCCACATCCATATCCATCGGCGTTTTCTCCTTCAGTCCGCTTCGAGCGTACTAGTCGCGATTTTAACCGTCTTCCGACCGTAAGGCACGAATCCAGTCTTCTAACATACCGGCAGGGCCGAGAGGTGGTCTAGGATCCAAGTATAGATCCATCGCCGCGACTTCCAGACCCGTGAGCAGGCCCGTGGTCAAATCTTCGACTACATCGAAATCTTCTACAATCGACAGAGGGCTCACGCCACCTTGCAAAACATGAGCCCGCTGGACTATGAAAACAGGAGCAGGGTCGCTCAATTAAACTGTCCGAAAAACACGGGTTAGCTCAGCCTGCCCCGTCTAGCTGCCCAGCGCGCGGGCGAGGTCTTCCTTCAGGTCCTCGACATCCTCCAACCCCACCGACAGGCGCAGCAGGCCGTCGGTTATGCCGAGGTGTTCGCGTTCCTCCTCGGCCAGGCGCTGGTGGGTGGTGGTGGCCGGGTGGGTCATAAGGCTTTTCGAATCGCCCAGATTGTTGGAAATGTCGATCACTTCCAGCCCGTTCAGCAGGTTGAAGGCGGCCTTCTTGCCGCCGGCCAGCTCGAACGAAACCATGGTGCCGCCCTTGCTCATCTGTTTTCGGGCGAGGCCGGCCTGCGGGTGGCTGTCCAGATGTGGGTAGAGCACGCGCTTGATGCTGTTATGGCCTTCCAGGAATCGCGCGATCGCGAGCGCGTTGTCGCACTGGCGGTCGACGCGCAGGTCCATGGTCTCCAGCCCCTTGAGCAGAACCCAGGCATTGAAGGGGCTCAAGCTGGGTCCGGTATGGCGCAGGAAGGTTTTTAACTCCCCGCCGATAAAATCCTCAGCCCCCAGCACCGCGCCGCCAAGCGTGCGGCCCTGGCCATCGATATGTTTGGTCGCGGAATAGACGACGACATCGGCGCCGAAGGTCATGGGCTTCTGCAGCAAGGGCGTGGCGAACACGTTGTCGATCACCACTTGCGCGCCGGCCTTGTGGGCCAGGTCGCAGACCAGTTTCAGGTCGATGATTTCCAGCGCCGGGTTCGACGGGGTTTCCAGGAACACCGCCTGCGCCGGCCTGGACAGGGCGGCCTCCCATTGTGCCGCATCGGCGCCATCGACGAATTCGGTCTCGACGCCGAAGCGCGGCAGGATGTCGTTGACGATGTAATGGCACGACCCGAACAGCGCGCGCGAGGCGACGATGCGGTCGCCCGTCTTCAGCAGCGCCATCAGCGCGGCGAACACCGCCGACATGCCGCTGGCCGTGGCCATGCAGGCCTCCGCGCCCTCGACCAGCCGCAGCCTTTCCTCGAACATGGAAACGGTCGGGTTGGCGTAGCGGGAATAGACATAGCGCTGGACGTCGCCCTTGAAGGCGGCCTCCGCCTCCTCGGCCGAATCGTAGACATAGCCCGAGTTCATGAAAATCGCCTCGGAGGTCTCGTGGAACTGGCTCCGCTCCAGGCCGCCGCGCA
Source organism: Pseudomonadota bacterium (assembly GCA_030671915.1). Lineage (GTDB taxonomy): Bacteria > Pseudomonadota > Alphaproteobacteria > UBA8366 > JADFVY01 > JADFVY01. The sequence continues at coordinate 1,006 of DAOVHN010000406.1, read as the reverse complement.
CCGCCTCGGTCTGCGGCCGCCGTGGGGTTTTCCCATCCTTGTTCATCGCTTCTTCACCCTCCAGTTCGCCAACAGGAAAAAGCCGCGCAGGGATAGGCCGTAAGCCATTCCATGTCAATTGGAACACTTGCCTTTTTGCCGCGCGATCAGCAGGATGCGCCGCTGTTTCGAAGCTGGAAAAGAGGGCAGAGCGGATGCTGACGATCGATGAAGAAGGCGTGAGGCGGCTGACGGCGTTCGGGCCGCTCGTGGAGGCGATCCGCGAGATGTTCGCCAAGGATTGCGTCATGCCGGTGCGTCATCACCATACGATCGCGGTGCCGGGCGAACCGGACGCGACAGCGCTGTTGATGCCGGCCTGGACGGTTGGCGAATATCTCGGCGTGAAGCTGGTCAACGTGTTCCCCGGCAACGCGGCGCGCGGCATCCCGGCGGTCAGCGGCGTCTATGTGCTGTTCGACGGCATGACCGGCCAGGCGGTGGCGCTGGTGGATGGGGGCGAGCTGACGGCGCGCCGCACCGCCGCGGCCTCGGCGCTGGCCGCCGACTATCTGGCGCGCGAGGACGCGACGCATCTGCTGGTCGTGGCCACCGGACGGCTGGCCCTCAACCAGATCGGCGCGTATTGCGCGGTGCGGCCGATCGAGCGCGTCACGGTCTGGGGGCGCAATCCGGAAAAGGCGGCCCTGGTCGTCGAAGGGCTGGCGGGCAGCGGGCTGGAGGCAGCGGTCGCGACCGACCTGGAGGCGGCGGTGGGAGAGGCTGATATCGTGTCCTGCGCGACGCTGGCGAGCGAGCCGCTGATCAAGGGCGAATGGCTGCGCCCCGGCGTGCATCTGGACCTGATCGGCGGGTTCACGCCGAAGATGCGCGAGGCCGACGACGAGTGCATCCGCCGCGCCACGGTGTTCTGCGATACCCGCGACGGCGCGACGGTCGAGGGCGGCGACCTCGTGCAGCCGTTGCAGAGCGGCGTCCTGAAAATGGGGGATATCGCCGCCGACCT
>DAOVHN010000484.1 GCA_030671915.1 Pseudomonadota bacterium | reverse complement strand
ATTGAGGGCAATCAAGTGACAGGGGAAACCTTCGACGTAATAGTGGCCGGCTTCGGGTTCGCCGGGGCCGCCTCGGCCGTTGCGGCGGCCGATGCGGGGGCGCGGGTGTTGCTGCTGGAGAAGGCCGAAAAGCCCGGTGGGATTTCGATCTGTTCGGCGGGCGGGGTGCGGATCGCGCGCGATGCCGATGCGGCGCTGGATTATTTGCGCATCACCAATGAGGGTACGGCGCCGGACGATTCCTTGCGCGCGCTGGCCGACGGGATGGCATCGATTGCGCTCTTCGTGCAGGAACTCGCCGACGCGGCGGGTGCGAAAACGGCAACGAACTGGGTGTCGGCCAACTATCCCTTCGAGGGCGGCGATGCATTCGGCTACATTTCGATCGAGGATATCTCCGGTTTCGACCCGGCCCGTGATTTCCCATGGGTGCGGGCGCTGCGCGGCGGGGCGCGGCTGTTCAAGGTTATGTGGGCCAATGTGGAACGGCGGCCCTGCATCGAGGTGCGGCTCGGCCATGCCGCGGAACGGCTGATTGTCGAGGACGGGCGTGTTGTCGGGTTAAGTTACCGCGATCCGTCCGGCGCCCTGCGCGAGGCCCGCGCGAGCGGCGGCGTGGTGCTGGCGACCGGCGGCTTCGAGGCCGCCGACGACATGAAGGCGCAGTATTGGCAGGAAAAGCCGGTGCTCAGCGGCGCCTATGGCGGCAACACCGGCGATGGCATCCGCATGGCCCAGGCCGTTGGCGCCGACCTGTGGCATATGTGGCACTATCACGGTACCTACGGCTTCCGCCATTCCGCACCGGCCGCCTATCACTACGGCATCCGCCTGCACCGCATGCCCGACTGGGTGCCCGCGCCCGGCGGTGGCGAAGGCGAGGTGCAATCCTTCTTCGCCGGCTATGTCGACCAGCGCATGCCCTGGGTCCTGGTGGACAGGACCGGGCGGCGCTTCATGAACGAATATCCGCCCTACCTGCAGGACACGGGGCACCGGCCGATGGCTATCTACGACCCCGCGACGCAGCGCTATCCGGCGATCCCGGCCTGGCTGATCGTGGACGAGGACGGGCGCGACTTCGGGCCGCTGGGCTTCCCCACGAAGAACGACCCCGACCGCGACTTCGCCTGGAGCGAGGACAACATGGCCGAAGTCGAACTCGGCATTCTGCGGCGCGCCGGGACCGTCGGGGAAATGGCCGATGCGATGGGCCTGGACGGGGCGGAACTCCGCGACAGCCTCGACCGCTGGAATGCCGCCTGCGCCGCCGGGGCGGACCCCGATTTCGGCCGCCAGCGGGCCACCATGATGCCGATCGAAAAACCGCCATTCCTGTTCGGCCAAGTCTGGCCCATTGTCGCCAACACCCAGGGCGGGCCTGTGCATGACACAAGCCAGCGCGTCCTCAATCCCTTCGGCGAGCCGATCCCCGGCCTCTACGCCGCCGGCGAATTGGGCAGCGTCTTCGGGCATCTCTACATGTCCGGCGGCAACCTCGCCGAATGTTTCATCGGAGGGCGCATCGCGGGGCGCGAGGCCGCAGCATCTTGACTGAAGCATACGTTTTCTAAATTCTATAAATAATTATGGAAAGCTTGAATATGCCCATCATCATCAAGGATCCCGAGGCCGAAAGGCTGGCCCGCGAACTGTCGATGCCGAGCAGGCGGAGCTTGCCCGCGCCGCCTGGCGCCGCTTTGGCAAGGGGCAACATCCGGCAGGCCTGAATTACGGCGATTGTTTTAGCTATGCTCTTTCGGTATGGAGTGGCGAGCCGCTGCTGTTTAAGGGGAGCGATTTCACTCGAACCGATATAACATCCGCGGATACAGGGGGCTGAGGAGGCCCGCGCCAATGAAACTATACGATTTCCCATTGTCCCCCAGCCCGCGCCGGGCGCGCATTTTTGCCGCCGAGAAGGGCATCGAACTGGAGACGGTAACCGTCAATATCCGCGAGATGGAGCAGTTCGAGGACTCTTTCCGCAAGATCAGCCCCAACTGCACCGTGCCGGTTCTGGAGCTGGACGACGGGACGTTGCTGACCGACAGCTTCGCGATCTGGCGCTATCTGGAGGAGATCCGGCCGGAGCCGCCGCTGATGGGCCGGACACCGCTGGAAAAGGCGATGGTGGAACAATGGCTGCGCCGGATCGAGCTGGACGGCTACCAGCCCTGCGTCGAGGCGGTCCGCAACGGCGCCGAGCGTTTCAAGGACCGCGCCGTGCCCAGCCCCGTCCCCTTCGCGCAGATCCCGGAACTGGCCGAGCGCGGCCTCAAGCGCATCGGCCTGTTCTTCGAGATCCTGGACGAACGCCTGCGCGAAAGCGACTACGTCGCCGGCCCCGATTTCACAGCCGCCGACATCCACGCCATGATCACCGTCGATTTCGCCATCAACGGGCTGCAGCTATCGCCGCCGGACGGCCTGGCCGCCCTGAATGCCTGGCACGAAAAGGTCTCGGCCCGGCCCAGCGCGAAGGCGTGAGGACCGTATCCATCCAACACTGATCCACGTCAATGAAATTTCTCCGGGGCCGGGTATGATGCGGCCGTGATCTCTCCAGGCATGGGCAGGGTTGCCATGTTCAGGCGCCGAACGCTTCGGACGGTTTATGACCAGGAGACGTTTCATGGAAAGACGAAAGCTCATCGGGCTGCTTGGCGGCGCCTGCATGACCGCCATCTTCCCCGGACTGGCCGGTTGTTACGGTCCCGCGCCCTACGGGCAGCCTTACCCACCGCCGCCGCAATATTACGACTACTATTACTACCCGCATGTGGACGTGTATTTTCACATCTATACGGGCTGGTACTACTACCGCTCCGGCAATGTCTGGTGGCGCACGCGGCGCTTGCCGCCGCATATCCGTCT
>DAOVHN010000547.1 GCA_030671915.1 Pseudomonadota bacterium | reverse complement strand
TTGCCGCGCTCATGCCAATGCTCGTTGATAAAGACTCATTTGACCGGTTTCCCTTGACCGCTCGCCAGGCGCGGTTCGCGCCGTGGTGTTTGCACCACAAGCGGAGCGCAACGCCGCGAGCGGTCAAGGGAAACCGGCCTCCGGTGGGACTTCGCGGCCCTCCGGGTGCGTTGCGGCCCTTGCCCGATGCGGGTGCCTCGCGCCGCGGACCGCGCCTGCCCGGCGGGCCGCGAAATCCCATCAAATGGGTCTTTATCAGCGAGCTTTGGTATCATTTGTCCCCGCCTCCGCCGGCGGCCCACTCGGCGTTGCGCGCCAGATGCTCGTAGTCGTTCCAGGCGGTGGCCCATTCGGGGCGCGGCGTCGCCATATAGGGCGTGTCGGGATCGTCGAACGCGTCGATCAATCGCAACAGGCCTTTTCGCGCGGCCTCGGCAAGCGCGCCGGGGTCGCCATCGACGATGCGGATCTCACCCGGCGGCTCGCCGCCCGACAGGCGCCAGTAGGCCAGTTCCGAGGTATCGCCCTTGCCCACCCCCTTGAACCCGCCCGCGGCCAGTATGGCGGCCTCCAGCGGCAATTGAGGGGCATAGCCGAACGTGACCTCGTCCTGGCTCGGCGGCAGGCCGGTCTTGTAATCGATAATTGCGTAGCCACCGCCCTTCAGCCGGTCGATGCGGTCAGCCTTGGCGGTCAGAACAAAGTCGCCCCGCTTGCCCTCCAGCGTCACGCTGCCCTGAACCTCTGTGCTGGACCCATCGATTACGCCGGCCCGGCGCTCGCGTTCCCGTTCCAGAAACCATTCGGCGACCCGCCGGAATCGCGGCCACCAGAAGGCCATGACCGCGGGCCGGCCCAGCGCTTCGCCGAACGCCTTCCGCCCGCAGTACAGAAGCCGGTCCATCGCGTCCGCGGGCAGGGGGCCTGGATGGTCGCGCACGAATTTGTCCAGCGCGTCGTGGATGAAGCTGCCGCGGTCGGCGGCGCCGGGGTCGGCCTCCAGCGCATCCAGCGGGCGAAGATCCAGGATCTTACTGGCATAGATCGCATAGGGCTCGCGCATCCACAGCTCGATCCGGGTGACGGAAAGCTATCTCGGGCGCGCCTTGAGCGGCGGGCGCGGTTCCGGCGGACCAATGAGGTCAGGTTCCACCGGCCGCGACAGGGCGTGGTAGAGCGCCCGCCAATCCTTCTCCGGCTCCAGCGCCCCTCCGGCCCCGGCCCCTTCCAGCACCGTATCCAGCCGGGTCAGCCAGCGTGACGGCACGGTCGGCGCGCCTTCCGACTTGGCGGCGCGGGTCAGCGCCACCCGGGGCGCGGCGAAGGCCTGGGCGAAATCATGGGCCGCCAGGCCGATCCGCCGTTCCGGCGACGGCAGGCCGAATTGCGCGCGCATCGGGCGGCTCATCCAGGGGTCGTTGCCCGGGTCCGGCGGCCAGCCGCCCTCGTTCAGCCCGCCCAGGATCGTCAGGTCCGCGTGCAGAAGCCGGGCCTCCAGCGGCCCCCATATATGCAGCCGGGGATGCAGCCCGTAACGCGGGCGCAGCGTGGCGCCGGACATCAGCGTTTCGAACAGCGCCGGGTAATCGATGCCCTCGACTTCCCTCATTTCCGGCGCGGCCTGGCGCAGCTCGGAAATCGCATTGGCCAGCGCCTCGCCATCTTCCCGGGCCCACAAGCGCGCCGGCCCCTCCTCGCCGAGTGCCCCGGCCAGTGCCTCCGCGGCGGCCATATGGGCGTCGATCAGCGCGGTGAAATCGTGGGCGCCGCCTTCCAGCCTGGCCGCCAGCGGCCCCAGGCAATGCTCCACGACATCCAGCAGCGGCTCGAAGGGGGTCGCCTTTTTGGGGTTCGCCGCCAGCAATTCGCGCAGGCCAGCGATTCCCGGGGCGGGGCGTGGTCCGCGCAGGATTTCCTTTTCGAAGTCGCGGACAAGGCCAACGAACCGCCCGCGTTCCATGCCACCGGCCGCGATCGGGTGTTTCAGGGCGGAAAGCAGGACGACGGGCGCCAGACCATCGCCCGCCGCGCGCGCCACCAGCCGCAGGAACACGGCCGGCGGCGTGTCCGCCAGCGGGCGACCGGCGGAATCGTCGATCGCGATGCCCCAGCGGCGCAGCTCCGCCGTCACCCGGCGCGCCAGTTGCCGGTCTGGCGTAACCAGGGCCGCCGTCTTGCCGTCCTCTTCCAGCGCATGGCGCAGCATCAGGGCGATGACGCCGGCTTCCTCCGCCTCGTTGGCGCAATCCACCCGCTGGACGCCTTCAAGCGCGGCGTCGGGGATCGGTTCCAGCGCGCGCCAGGCATCCGTGGTCTCGGCCGGGCGCAGGGCCTCGCCCGCCAGCACGGCGCGTTCCGGCGGGCTGGAGAGTTCAGCGCCGGCCTCCCACTCGGGAACGGCCTCCGCCGCCACTTCCAGCCGCTGCAAAAGCCGCAGCATGCCGAGTTGCGGATGGGTCGGCTCATCGCGCACCGCCCGCTGCGTTGCCTCGTCCATGCCGCTATCC
>DAOVHN010000229.1 GCA_030671915.1 Pseudomonadota bacterium | reverse complement strand
GTTTGTGTGAAGTGAGTTGTTAGGCCTGACCGTCCCAACGTTCCGGGCGGGCGTCATGCCTCAGTCCCAGGATATAACGATCCTCGGTAATATCCCGCACGGCATGGAAAGGCCGGTCGCCGCGGCCCTGGAAGCCGGGGGCGCGCATCAGCAGGAGGTCGCCGGGCGCGCAGGGGATTTCGCGCCCGTTGGCGCCGGCGCGGTCGTCGCAGACCAGGAACCGCCCGGCCCCGCCCAGCATGACGATCGCCACCAGCCCGGTATAGCGGATATGGTCGCGATGGGGCGACATGCCCTCGCAGCCCGCCGGATAGCGCTGAACGATATAATCGTTGATTTCAAACCCACCGGGCAAGGGGGCTGAGCGCATGCCGGCCAGCGCCTCGCCGATCAACCGGTTCAGCGCCCGCGACAGCGCCAGCAGCGCGCCATCCGGCGGCAGTTCGGTGGTCAGGTCGAAATCCTGATGGACGGCTGTATCCCCCTGCCCCACCACCGGCCGCGCCGGGCGGTAACGCAGGCCGCGGGCCTCTTCCAGCAGGGGCCCGAGCGCCCCGGCCGGCAGCAGCGCCAGCGACGCTGCTTCCTCGTCGCCAACCCGGCGCAACGCATCCGCCATCGCCGTCGCATCCGCGACGAAGGCCGTGTCGAAATCAAGAATCGCCGTGTGCGCCAAATGCCGCTTCCTTCGCGTATCTGTTATAGTCCAATCATAGCTGAAAATATCGGGGCCGGCAGAGATGAATGTCCGTGGCGTGCTTCTGGATATCGGCGGTGTGCTCTATGTGGGCGACCGGCCGATCGACGGCGCGCGCCAGGCGTTGGAAGGGCTGCGCGCGGCCGGGCTGGCCCTGTGCTTCATCACCAACACGACCAGCAGTCCCAAGCGCAATGTGCTCGACAAGCTCGCCCGCATGGGTTTCGAGATCGAACCGCAAGAACTGTTCACCCCGGCGGCCGCCGCGCGGGACTGGCTGGCGGCGCGCGGGCTGACGCCCTGGCTGTTGATCGCCCCGCCGCTACTGGAGGATTTCCCGGATATGGATGGCGAACCCGATGCCGTGGTCATCGGCGACGCCGGGCCGGGCTTCACTTACGAGGCGCTGAACCGGGCCTTCCGCCTGATCATGGAGGGCGCCCCGCTGATCGCGCTGGCGAAGAACCGTTATTTCATGCAGGCAGACGGGTTGACCCTGGACGCCGGCGCCTTCGTCGCGGCGCTGGAATATGCGGCGGGTGTCGAGGCGACCGTCCTGGGCAAGCCGGCCCCCGATTTCTTCGCCGCCGCGCTGGCCTCCATGGGCTGCGGCGCGAACCAGACGGTGATGATCGGCGACGACTGGGAGTCGGACGTCAACGGCGCCATGGAAGCGGGCCTGGGCGGAATATTGGTGAAGACGGGCAAGTATGTGGAAGGCGACGAGGCGAAACTGAAACCCGGCACACTGGTGGTCGCCGATATTGCCGTAGCGGCGAAGGCGATTCTGGGCCGGCTATGAACTCGTCTCTTCCACCACGACAAGAACCTCGCCCTCGGCGACCTGATCGCCGACTTTGAAGCACACCTCGGCCACCTTGCCGTCGGCGGGCGCGAGGATCGTGTGCTCCATCTTCATGGCCTCGACGACGATCAGCGGCTGGCCCGCCTTGACCGAGGCCCCGGCCTTCACATGCAGCGCCGTCACCTTGCCCGGCATCGGCGCGGTCAGGCCGCCCGATGCGCCCTCATGGGCTTCCGCCGCGCTCAGCGGGTCGTGGATGCCGAGGCACCAGTGGCCGCCCTCGTGGAAGACATGCAGCATGTCGCTGTCGCGCACCACGGTGGGGGCGAATCGCGCCCCGTCCAGTTCGACCCGGATTTCACCGCCGATCAGAACCAGGCTGTCGCCGACGATATCGGGCCAGGGCGCATGGACCGCCGCCCGCACGGCGCCATCCGGCAGGTCCAGCCGGTAGCCTTCGCCCACGAAATGGCAGGCGATGTCGATCTCACGACTGTCTTCGATGAAGCGCAGCACCGTGTGGCCGATATCGTTCAGCCGCCAGCCGTCGGCCCGCGCCCAGGGCGAGCATGGATCGGCGGACTCCAGGGCCGCCTGTAACGCCAGCTCGCGCCGCTGAAACAACAGGGCCAGGCAGGCCAGCGCGAGCACCGGGCCTGGCGCAGGTTCGGGATGCGGCAGGAGCGCATCCGGATTGCGCTCGATGAAGCCGGTATCGACGGCGCCGGCGCGGAATTCAGGGTGGTCGAATATGCGCGACAGGAAGGCAATGTTGGTCGCGACACCCACCACCTTGATCTCGCCCAGCGCCTTGCCAAGACCGCTTATGGCCTCCGCGCGGGTATCGCCCCGGCAGATCACCTTGGCAATCATCGGATCGTAGTCGGGTGGAATGACGGCGCCGCCGCCATCGATCCCGGCGTCCACTCGCAGATCGGCGCCCCAAGGCTCGTCGAAATAGCTTACGGCGCCGGGCGCGGGCAGGAAACCGCGCGCGGGATCCTCGGCATAGAGACGGGCCTCGACCGCATGGCCATGGATGCCGATATCGTCCTGCGCAAGCGGCAGAGGTTCCCCGGCCGCCACCCTGAACTGCCATTCCACGAGGTCGGTCCCTGTGATCGTTTCCGTCACCGGATGTTCGACCTGCAATCTTGTGTTCATCTCCATGAACCAGAAATCGCCCGGCGCGCCGTTCTTTCCGCACTCGACGATGAATTCCACCGTCCCCGCGCCCTCGTAGTCCACCGCCTTCGCGGCGTTGATCGCGGCCTCGCAAATCCGCGCGCGCCATTCGTCGGTGACACCGGGCGCCGGCGCTTCCTCGATCACCTTCTGGTGGCGGCGCTGGACCGAGCAGTCGCGTTCATAGAGATGCACGACATTGCCCTGGCTGTCGCCGAATACCTGGACCTCTATATGGCGCGGGCGTTCGATGTATTTTTCAACCAGCATGCGGTCGTCGCCGAAGGCCGCCTTCGATTCCCGCCGGGCCGAGGCCAGGGCATCGGCGAAGTTCTTTTTGCCGCGCACGATGCGCATGCCCTTGCCGCCGCCGCCGGCGGAAGCCTTCAGCAGCACCGGCCAGCCGATCTTTTCCGCCTCGCCCAGCAGTTTCGCGGCTTTCTGATCCTTGCCGTGATAGCCGGGCACGACCGGCACGCCGGCCTTTTCCATGATCGCCTTGGCCGCCGCCTTGTCACCCATGGCGCGGATGGCCGCCGGCGAGGGGCCGACGAAAATAATGCCGGCATCCGCACAGGCTTGAGCGAATTCCGCGTTCTCCGCCAGGAAGCCGTAACCGGGGTGAATGGCCTCAGCTCCGGCTTCTTTCGCTACCGAAACAATTGCCTCAAATTTGAGATAACTTTGGCCGGCGGGCGCCGGGCCGATGAAATAAGCCTCGTCGGCCAGGCGCACATGTAGCGCGTCGCGGTCCGCTTCGGAATAGACGGCGATCGTGCGAATGCCCATCCATTCCGCCGTGCGGATAACCCGGCAGGCTATTTCCCCGCGATTGGCGATGAGGACGGAGCGGATCATCGGTGCGCTTCCCGTGGGTGGGGGGGATACATTGCCATACCCGGTGCAATCATTCCCCCACCCAATCCGGTTTGCGTTTGCCCAGGAAGGCGGCCATGCCTTCCCTGGCCTCGTCGGTGGTGCGGCGGCGCGCGATGCGCTGGGCGGTGTCGGCGCGCACGGCGTCGCCGGTACGGTCGAGTTCCCAGATGTCTCGGAACAGCGCCTTGACCTCTTCCTGCGCCCCGGGCGCGCCGGCCACCAGCCTTTCGATGATGTCATTGACCGCGGCGTCGAAGGTCTTCTTTCGCTCGACCCTGTGCACCAGGCCGATGCGCAGCGCCTCGGCGGCGTCGAAGCGCTCGCCGGTCAGGGTGTAGCGGCGGGCCTGGCGCGGCCCGATGGCGCGCAGCACGTAAGGAGAAATAACCGAGGGGATCAGGCCGAGCCGCACCTCGGTAATGCCGAAACTCGCTTCGTCCTGCGCGATGGCGATGTCGCAGGCGCCGATCAGCCCGACGGCGCCGCCATAGGCCCCGCCGTTGATCCTGGCCACCGTCGGCTGGGGCAGGGAATCCAGCGCATGGAGCATATCCGCCAGCCGCGTGGCATCGCCCAAATTGGCCTCCATGGAATAGTTAGCCATTTCCTGCATCCAGTTGAGGTCGGCACCGGCGGAAAAACTCTTGCCGGCGCCGGTCAGCACAACGGCCCGGACAAAGGGATTGCGGGCCAGGTGCCCGAAGGCCTCTTGCAGATCCGCGACCAGCACTTCATTGAAGGCGTTGTGTTTTTCCGGACGATTCATGGTGACGGTGGCGACCCCCCGCTCGTCCGTATCCACGATCACGACATCCTGTTTCATGGCCTCCCCCGGGTCACATTCTGAACACGCCGAACTTCGTCGGCGGAATCGGCGCGTTCAGCGCGGCGGAGATCGACAGGCCCAGCACCATGCGGGTATCCGCCGGATCGATGATGCCGTCGTCCCACAGCCGGGCCGTGGCATAATAGGGGTGGCCCTGATGCTCGTACTGCTCCAGCAGCGGCGCCTTGAATTCGGCTTCGGCCTTACTACTCCATTTCTTGCCGCCGGCTTCGATATTGTCGCGGCGCACCTGGGCCAGCACGCCCGCCGCCTGCTCGCCGCCCATTACCGATATCCGCGCGTTCGGCCACATGAAAAGCAGTCGCGGCGAATAGGCCCGCCCGCACATGCCGTAATTGCCGGCCCCGAAGGAACCGCCGATGATGACGGTGAATTTCGGCACACGCGCGCAGGCGACCGCGGTGACCAGCTTGGCGCCGTCGCGGGCGATGCCACCGGCCTCGTATTTCCGGCCGACCATGAAGCCCGAGATATTCTGCAGGAAGACCAGCGGTATACCCCTCTGGGCGCAGAGTTCGACGAAATGCGCGCCCTTCAGCGCGGACTCGGAAAACAGGATGCCGTTATTGGCGACGATACCGACGGGATAGCC
>DAOVHN010000668.1 GCA_030671915.1 Pseudomonadota bacterium | reverse complement strand
GGCAACCTGACCAACGCGCGCCTGCTACGCCAGGACCTGATCCGCCACGGCGCCATTTTCCAGTCCACCACCGACACCGAGATTTTCAATCATCTCATAGCCAACGAGCGTGGCGGCATGCTGGACCGCATTGTCCGGGCGCTGAACACGGTAGAGGGCGCCTATTCGCTGATCCAGCTGACCAAGGACGGGCTGATCGGCGTGCGCGACCCGCTGGGCGTGCGGCCCTTGCAACTGGGCCAGTTGGACGGGGCCTGGATGCTGGCCTCGGAAAGCTGCGCCTTCGATATCATCGGGGCGAAATTCGAGCGCGATATCGAACCGGGCGAACTGGTTATCATCAATGACGACGGCGTGCACAGCCACCGCATCTCGCTGGCCGCCAAATCCCGCTTCTGCATCTTCGAATATATCTATTTCGCGCGACCCGACAGCGTGATCGAGGGCAAGTCGGTCTATGCGGCGCGCAAGGAAATCGGCGCTGAACTGGCCCGCGAATCCCATATCGACGCCGATATGGTGATCCCGGTGCCCGATTCCGGCGTGCCGGCGGCGCTGGGCTATGCGCAGGAATCCGGCATTCCCTTCGAGCTGGGCATCATCCGAAATCATTATGTGGGGCGCACCTTCATCGAGCCGACCGACGAGATCCGCCATCTCGGCGTCAAGCTGAAGCACAACGCCAACGCCGACCAGATCGCAGGCAAGCGGGTAATCCTGGTGGATGATTCCATCGTGCGCGGCACGACCTCGAAGAAAATCGTTGAAATGGTGCGCAACGCCGGCGCGGCCGAGGTTCATATGCGGATTTCCAGCCCGCCGACCATGCATTCCTGCTTCTACGGCGTCGACACGCCCGAGCGCGGGAAGCTGCTGGCCGCCAATCACGACGTCGAAGGCATCCGCGAGTTGATCGGCGTCGACAGCCTGGCCTATGTCTCGCTGGAAGGGCTGTACCGCGCGGTTGGCGAGCAAGGCCGCAACAGCGCCGCGCCGCAATATTGCGACGCCTGCTTCTCGGGCGAATATCCGATTGCGCTGAAGGACCAGATGGACGGCGACGAGCCCCCGCAGCTGTCCCTGCTGGCGGAACTGGGCTGATGCCGGAAGGGCTTCTGGAAGGCCGGGTGGCGCTGGTCACCGGGGCCAGCCGCGGTATTGGCGCGGCGGTGGCGAAACTGTTCGCGGCCCAGGGCGCCCATATAATCGCGCTGGCCCGCACCGTCGGCGGGCTGGAGGAGCTGGACGACGCCATCGCGGCCGCCGGCGGCACGGCGACGCTGGTGCCCCAGGACCTCGCCGACCTCGACGCCATCGACCGGCTGGGCGCGGCCCTGCATGAGCGCTTCGGCAAACTTGATATCCTGGTCGCCAATGCCGGCGTGCTGGGGGTGCTGTCGCCCATCGCCCATGTGGAGCCGAAGGTCTGGGACGAGACCATGCTGCTGAACGTGACGGTGAATTTCCGCCTGATCCGCAGCCTCGACCCACTGCTGCGCCTGTCCGACGCCGGCCGGGCGATCTTCGTGACGTCCGGCGCGGCGCGCGCCCCGCGCGCCTACTGGGGCCCCTACGGCACATCCAAGGCGGCGCTGGACTACATGGTCGGCACCTGGGCACCAGAAGTGGCCAAGACCAGTATCCGCGTCAACCTGCTGAACCCCGGCGCCACGAGAACCGGCATGCGCGCCGCCGCCATGCCCGGCGAGGACCCAGGCACCCTCCCCACCCCCGACGACATCGCCCCGGCATTCCTGGACCTCGCCAGCCCCGCCTGCACGAAACACGGCGAGACCGTGAACGCGCAGGAAAAGTAATCCCAGCCACTCGACGCCGGCCAGCGGGCTGGCGCCGGGAGAGGGCGGCGGATTTCCAATCCGACGCCCATGGCGCTGG
>DAOVHN010000556.1 GCA_030671915.1 Pseudomonadota bacterium | reverse complement strand
TCGGACAACGTCAACGTCAAGCGCCTGCGCGATATGGGCATCGCTATCGAAATCGGCCATCGCGAGGAAAACATCGGCGATGCGCAAGTGGTGGTGATCTCGTCGGCGGTAAAAGTGGACAATCCGGAGGTCGTCGCGGCCCGGGCGAAGCAGGTTCCCGTGGTGCGCCGCGCCGAGATGCTGGCCGAGCTGATGCGCCTGAAATGGGCGATCGCGGTGGGCGGCACCCACGGCAAGACCACGACGACCTCGCTGATTTCGGCCATGCTGGATGCCGCGAACTACGACCCCACCGTCATCAATGGCGGCATCATCAACGCCTACGGCACCAACGCTCGGCTGGGGGCCGGGGAATGGATGGTGGTCGAGGCCGACGAATCCGACGGCACCTTCATCAAGCTGCCGTCCACCATCGCGGTGGTGACCAATATCGATCCCGAGCACATGGAATTCTACGGCTCCTTCGACAAGGTGAAGGAAGCCTTCCGGACCTTCGTCGAGAACATCCCCTTTTACGGCTTCGCGGCGCTGTGCATCGATCATCCCGAGGTCCAGGCCCTGATCGGGCAGATATCCGACCGCCGACTGATCACCTACGGGTTCAGCCCGCAGGCCGAGGTCCGGGCGATCGATGCGGGCTGCAGCCCCGACGGCTGCCATTTCTCGGTCGTCGTGTCGCGCGGCGGGGAAGAGCGAATCATCGAAAATATCCGGCTGCCAATGTATGGCGAGCACAACATGCTGAATTCGCTGGCCGCGATGGCGGTGGGGATCGAGATGGGCATCGACGACGATGCGATCGTCCGCGGCCTGTCGGGCTTCGAGGGCGTGAAACGGCGCTTTACCCGCACCGGCGAGGCCAACGGCGTCACCGTCATCGACGATTACGCCCATCATCCGGTGGAAATTACCGCCGTGCTCAAGGCCGCGCGCTCGGCCTCGCGCGGCCAGGTCGTCGCCGTGGTGCAACCGCACCGCTATACGCGGCTGGAAAGCCTGTTCGAGGAATTCTGCGCCTGTTTCAACGACGCCGACACGGTGATCGTGGCGCATGTCTATCCGGCGGGCGAGGAGCCGATCCCGGGGATCGACCGCGACGCGCTGGCCGAGGGGCTGCGCGGCCACGGGCACCGGCATGTGCTGACGCTCGACGGCGAGGACGACCTGGCGCGGCTGGTGGCCGAACAGACCGAGCCCGGCGACATGGTGGTCTGCCTCGGCGCGGGAACGATATCTGCCTGGGCCAATGCCCTTCCAGGCCAGCTTGCGGCGCTCGGTGCGGGGGCGAAGGCATGATGGCGGCGGAAAAGAACATGACCCTCGACTGGGTCGAGGCCCTGCCGCCCCTGAAGGGACGCCTGCGCCTGGATGCGGATCTGGCGAAGATCACCTGGTTCCGTGTCGGCGGACCGGCGGAAGTGATGTTCCGGCCGGAGGATCTGGAGGATCTGCAGACCTTCCTGGCGGCCAAGCCGGTGGATGTGCCGGTCACCGTGATCGGCGTCGGCTCCAACCTGCTGGTGCGCGACGGCGGGGTGCCCGGCGCGGTGGTCCGGCTGGGCAAGGAATTCGCGAGTATTTCGATGAACGGCAATTTGCTGCGCGCCGGTGCGGCGACGCCTGACCTCTATGTCGCGCGCGCCGCGCGGGACGCCGGGCTGACCGGGCTGGAATTCCTGTGCGGCGTGCCGGGCACGATCGGTGGCGCGCTGCGCATGAATGCGGGCGCCTATGGCGGCGAGGTCAAGGACGTCCTGCGCCGCGCCTGGGCGCTGGATTCCGCCGGAACCCCGCATGAGTTGACCACCGCCGGAATGGATTTCAGCTATCGCCATTGCGGCGTGCCGGAAGACTGGATATTCACCGAGGCCGAGTTCGCGGGAACGCCGGGCGACAAGGCCGAAATCGCCGCGCGCATGGCAGAGATCGGCGAGACCCGCATGGACAGCCAGCCGGTACGCAACCGGACCGGCGGTTCGACCTTCGCCAACCCCGTGGGTGCCAAGGCCTGGCAATTAATCGACGCGGCGGGCTGTCGAGGTCTGCGCCGGGGCGGGGCGATGGTGTCCGAGCAGCACTGCAATTTCCTGATCAACACCGGCGATGCCAGCGCGGCCGACATCGAAGGGCTGGGTGAGGAGGTGCGCCGCCGCGTTCGCGAGACCAGCGGCGTCGATCTGCGTTGGGAAATTCGGCGCATCGGCGTGCCGGCGACGGAGGGCGGCCGATGAGCAAACGGATCGCGGTCCTGATGGGCGGATGGTCGGCCGAGCGGGAAGTTTCCCTGGTCAGCGGCAAGGCCTGCGCCGATGCCCTGGAAGCGCGCGGCCACGAGGTGACGCGCGTCGATTTGCGGCGCGACCTCTCGGCCCTGCTCGCCGCGATGGCGCCGAAGCCCGATGTGGTGTTCAACGCCCTGCACGGCCGCTGGGGCGAGGACGGTAATGTCCAGGCGGTCCTGAATATCCTGGG
>DAOVHN010000269.1 GCA_030671915.1 Pseudomonadota bacterium | reverse complement strand
TCATGCACATAGATGCGCTCGATGCCGCAGCAGGACTGGCCGGAATTGAAGAAGGCGCCATCGACCAGGTTCTCCACCGCGAAAGCCAGGTCCGCGTCGGCCCGCACATAGGCCGGGTCCTTGCCGCCCAGTTCCATGCCGGCGCCGATGAAACGCCCGGCAAGCGCCTGGCTGATCGCATGCCCGCCGGGTACCGAGCCAGTGAAGGCCAGGTAATCGACGCGTTCATCCTGGATCAGCTTCTCGGTGCTGGCGTGGCTCATATGCAGGACCTGGAACACGCCCTCGGGCAGGCCGGCCTCGGCCAGCGCCTCGGCATAGCGTTCGGCGCAAAGCGGCGTCTGATGCGAATGTTTCAGCACCACCGCATTGCCCGCCATCAGCGCCGGCACCACCGAGTTGACTGAAGTCAGATAGGGAAAGTTCCAGGGCGCGACCACGGCGACCACGCCCAGCGGCTCGCGCTTGATGAAGCGGCGAAAGCCCTCCTTCGGCTCGGCCTCGATATCGGCGAGCGCGCGAGGCGCCGCCTCGATCATGTAGCGGGCGCGCTCCTCGAAGCCGCGAACCTCGCCCGGGCTTTGCGATATCGGTCGGCCCATCTGCCAGGTGAGTTCCTCGGCGATGGCGTCGCTACGCGCCACGAAGGCATCGACCGCGCGCCCCAGGATCGCCTGCCGCTCGGCTATCGGCACGGCGCGCCAGGCGGCCTGCGCCACCACCGCGCGCCCCAGCGCCGCCTCGATTTCCGCGCCCCCGGCCAGCGGCCGCTCCACATAAATACTACCGTCCACCGGCGAGACTGTTTTCAGCATATCGGCCATGGCGCTGCGCCCTCCTGTCGTTCGTGTGCGGTTCGTTCCGCCTCGGCCCGTCATACTCCCGACCGGACGCTGGAGCAAGAGCAACCGCTCGGCAAGGGCGCGCAAGAACGTGCCCCGAGCGCCGGGCTGGTCATGGGGTTGGGTGGCGGATCTTCGATCCGGCACCCGTGGCGGCGCGAAAGGACCGGCGCAAGCCGGTTCGCGAGTGCGGATGGGTGCAGAGGGGAGGGGAGAAGGCGGCGATCAGGGCTCAATAACGCGACAACGCATGACTGACCCCGGGCGCCCGACCCCGCCTCCCGGTTTCATGTGGATGGCAGTGTATAGAGTTCCTGCTCGCCGGCGACGCCGCGCAGGGCATGCTGGCCTTTCGAGATGAGCTTTCCGGGATAATTGTGCGCGAAGGCGGCGGAGATTACGACCGGCTCCCCCAGTGTCTTGGTCATGTTTTCGATGCGTGCGGCCTCGTTGGCGACGGGCCCGATGACCGTGAAATCGAGGCGCTCGGGAATGCCGATATTCCCGTAGGTGACATCGCCGAGATGCAACCCGATGCCATAGCGCAGGGCCGGCAGGTCGGCATGGGACTCGTTGGCCATGGCGATGCGCTCCGCCACCATCTGCGACGCCCGGATCGCGCGCCGGCAGGCTTCCGGGGTTCCCGTCGCGGTGGCCCACACCTGATCCGCCGATTCCGCGATAGGGAAGATCGCCAGCACCGCGTCGCCGATAAAGCACAGCACCTCGCCCTGGTTCTCCAGCACCGCGCCCGCCGTGGCATGGAAGAAGCGGTTGAGATGCATGAGGTAATCGCCCTGTTCCATGCTGTCCGCCATGGAGGTCGAATCGCGCAGATCGCAGAACCAGATCACGGCATGGATCCGCTCGCCGTCGCCGTGCTTGACCTGGCCGTCGAGCACGCGCTGCCCGGTATGGCGGCCAAGATAGGTTTCCAGCAGGGTCACCGCCGTCCGCCGCTGCGCATGAACCTCGAACAGCCGTCCCAAGGTGGGCAGCACTTCGTAGATCTGGCCCAGGTCCGACGTGCTGAAACCGCCTTTGGAGAAGGATGTCAGGGACATGACGTTGATCTCCCCGTCCGAAAACCGAAACGGCATCGCGACGTAATCGGTGGCGCCTTCCTGGTGCAGATCGCGCACCACCGGAAAGTCGAGCTTCACGTCGTCCCCCTCGAGCCGCCGCCGGACGCCGCCGGCGCCCCGGATGATCGGCGCAAAGGGGCTGTCGGCGAACTTCGGCTGATGGAGGATGTCGTGCGGTTCCAGGATGACGCGTACCTGCGGCTCGTCCTCCCGCCATACGAAGACATTCGCAAAGACCTGCGGGTGCAGGGTCGGGACGATGACGGTCATGCGGGAAACCGGCACGCCCGTATCCTGCAGGCAGCGGCAGAACATGCCGACCAGCGCGTCGGCCGACGGCGCATCCCAGGCCTCGCGCAGCAGCCAGCCGGCGATCGGATTGGCGTGCATGCTCTCGACATATTCGTCCGAGAACGGGACCTCTTCATCGCCTTCGTAGATCGCGCTGACCTTGCTGGCGTAGAAGGACATGTAATCCTTGAGGCCCTTGCCGACGTCGAACGGCTCCTCGTAGCTCCAGACCGCGTTCTCCGCGATGGCGCCCCCGACCCGGAGCGTCCAGTAACCGGCGTTGCCCTTGAAGGGACAGTGAGTCCTGTGGTCTGTCTTTTCGAGAAAATCCAGGCGCACATCTTCGCGCGGCAGGTAAAAGGTGGGCGCCATGCGGGTTTCGTGCAGGACGATGGCACGCGTAGAGTCGGCAACCCAGGTGCCGTTGAATTCTATCCGTACTCTCTTCCCGCTCGGTTCCAGCCGGATTTCGTATCCGGATTTGTCCGCCTGTTCCGGCAGTTCGGAGGCCTGTTCATCCTGCATGGATCCCGCCTCTTCCCGCTTGTCTTGCCTTGCATACTAATACGAAACGGTGGTTTCGGCCAGTCCCGCGCGGCAGCCCCCCACGATGCATGGGCGGCGGGCCCCTTTACGCCCGGCCACGTCTGTTCGAATTCCCGCTTCGCTTCCCAGTCCGGTCGCCCGGCGGGCGTACTCCATCTGCTCCCAGCGCCCGGTGTGCAGGCAATGTTCGATCACGTCGTCGCCCATGGCGGCGCGGAGGATCTTGCCGTTCTTCAGCCTGTCGGGCGCGTCGCGCAGGGTTTGGGGGACATGGCGGGCCGGCGCGGTAATGGCGGAGGGTCGCCGAGAAGCCGCGCCACCCATGCCGCAATCGTCTCACCGTGAAATACAGGAGAGAAAATCAGGACCAGATCCAGCGCGGGCTGCCGGGTTCTCGGTCGATACCGCGGTCGGGCGGGAACAGTCCATTGGCGACCTGGCCCACCAGTTCACGGAAGGCGGGATCGTCAGGACCTGCCGCACTCAATATGAGTCCCTTGATTTCGGTCCGCGTCCTCTTGCCCCGGCAGAAGGCCGCGAACAGCACGATTCCCTCGCCGGTGGATTCGCTCGGGAGGGCCGAGGGATCCTCCCGGCACAGCCGCGCACCGTTCAGCGAGCGTGGCGGATCGAACAGCAGCACCACGCGGTAACGCGCATAAGCGCTTGGCCCCGGCGTCGTGGTGAAGTTCGTGCGCTGCCCCCAATGCCGGCCCTGCATCGCGTCGGTGACCGCCCTTTCGAAGACGGCACGGTCGCCGCCGAACGGGTTGCCCACGACGACGACCCGCATGTCGCGGCCGGCCCCGGCATAGGCGAATTCGCCGGGCGAGTAGGTCGGGGCGATCTCCTGTTGGGTCAGGCGCACGCCGCCGGCTGCACAGGCGGCGACGACAAGGGCGGCGGCGAGGAGGCAATGGCGGATAGGCATGCCGGGCTCCATCGTGAACAAAGCATCCCGCTATGGTTAACGATGCGCGCCGTTCAGTCGATGACATGCATCAATCCGGCCGAGGTTCCCCACATATCCTCTGAATTCGTGGGTTGCGCCAAGATCTGCGCGGATCATCGCCGGCCCCGGCGATGGCATCCCGCTCAATCGCGGGCGTTCATCAGGGCCTTGCAGGCCAGCTCTACGACCTTGGGAATGGGCAGCTCGCCGGATTCATAGGCCTGAATCGTATTCAAGGCCAGGTCCAAGGCTTCAGCTGCCCCGCTTTGCGACAGGCCCAGGTTACTTCTCCACACTTTGAATTGTTCGCCGGTCATAGGATAGCCATAGCGTGCTCTCAGCGGAATACAATCATCGTCTCGAATTGGCGTACATGCGTAGTGCTATTGCTGTTCCGGCCCAAGGTTGCGAATGGCCTTCGGCAGGGCGTGCATAACCTGTCCGAACTCGCCTTCCGAAATGCGCCGAGACAGAACAGTGAAGACCGCCCGCGCCACTTCCGCGGCATCTATGGGCTCGTCCGTCGGATTCTGGTGAAAGCCATCCTGAATGCGCGCAACGAAGTCGTCAACACTGCGATTGCGGTCCGGCTTATGGGCCGGATGCCATCCCTCGAAGTAGAACCCGCGCACGAGCATCGGAAACTGCGCGCCCAAATGGACGGCTTCATCAACGTTAAGATGGTCGCGGATAGCCTGGAGGACGAGCCGCATGCTCAGATAGGCGCGATGACGGTCCTCCCATCCAAGTTCTTCCATGAGTTCGTTCAGCCAGATGTTCGTCAGCTGAACGGTTTCGTCGAACACCGAAAGGCCTCTTTCGCTCATGCCGATCTCCATTAG
>DAOVHN010000298.1 GCA_030671915.1 Pseudomonadota bacterium | reverse complement strand
CACGCTCAGCAAATCCGAAAGACTCACCTATCTCGAACTGCGCCCCAAGACCGGCCCCACCCACCAGATCCGCGTCCATTGCGCCGAAATCGGCTGCCCGGTGCTGGGCGATCCGGTTTATGGATCTGGCGGCGCGGCGGGCGGCGGCGTGAACGCCCCACCCCTGCACCTGCTCAGCCGCGCCATCAGTCTGCCGCTATACACCGGGAAGGACCCGGTAACGGCCACCGCCGAACCGCCGGACCACATGCGCGCCGCGCTGACGGCTTGCGGGTGGGCGGAGAAGAATCACCACAGAGACACAGAAACACAGAGGAAAGAGTAGTCTTCTCCGCGGCCCTCTGCGCATTCCTCTGCGTCCTCTGCGTTAAGAATTGAAACCGCAGAGGGCCGCAAAGGGCCGCAGAGAGTGCGCAGAGCGCTTATGATCTCTCTCCTGTTTCTGTGGTGATTCTTCTCCGCCCACCGGAAGGCTTTCAGCGCCACACGCTTATGCGGCTGGGAGGCGGCGTGACTTTCCCCTACTCGTGGCGCAGTGCCTCGATGGGGTCCATTCTGGCGGCGCGGCGCGCCGGGAAAAAGCCGAAGAGGATGCCGACCGCGGCCGAGAACAGGAAAGCCACGCCGATGATGGGCAGGTCGAGCACGAAGGGAACCAGCATGATACCCGCCAGCCATACGGACGCGGCGAGCGCAAGCAGGATCCCGAGTATGCCGCCCAGCGACGACAGCACCACCGCTTCGACCAGAAACTGCATCAACACTTCGCGTTCCAGCGCACCGATGGCGAGCCGGATGCCGATCTCGCGCGTCCGTTCGGTCACCGATACCAGCATGATATTCATGATGCCGATGCCGCCGACGAGCAGGCTTACCGCCGCGACCGCGCCGAGCAGCATCGTCAGCACGCGGGTGGTTCCCGACAGTATTTCGGTGATCTCCTTCAGGTCGCGCACGGAAAAATTGTCTTCTTCCCCGGGCGATATGCGCCGCCGCTCCCGCATCAGATATTCGATGTCGCGCTTGACCTTCTCGGTCGAGGCGCCCGGCAGCACCGAAACCTGGATCATGGAAATGTCCCGGTTCCCGGATATCCGGCGCTGGAAGGTCCGCAGCGGTATGAGCACAAGATTGTCCTGGTCGGTTCCCATGACCGACTGCCCCTTGGCCTCGAGAAGGCCGACGACCTCGCAGGAAAGCTTGCCCAGCCGAAGCCTCTCGCCGATCGGGTTGCCGCGGCCGAGCAGCTCTTCATGTACGGTGTTCCCGAGAATGCAGACCGAGGCCCCGGCGCGCTGCTCCGCGCCGGTGAATATCCGGCCGTCCTTCAGGGGCCAGTCTCTTACCGGGAAATAGCCGTTGGTCACACCGCTGACCGTGGTCGCCCAGTTCTCGTTGCCGTAGATCGCCGTAACCGCCGCCGCACTTTGCGGCGCTACCGCCTCGATGGAGCCGATCTGCTCCCCGATCGCCTCTGCGTCCACCATGTCGAACGGCGCGCCGGTGCGTACGCCGCCCGGCCCGAAACCCAGGCTGGTCGTCACAATCAGCAGGTTGCTGCCCAGGCTTTCTATCTGCGCCGTGACCTGCACCGTCGCTCCGCCGCCGATCGTGACCATCGTGATAACCGCGGCGACGCCGATCACGATGCCGAGCATCGTGAGAAACGACCGCATGACGTTACGCCGGATTTCGCGCAGGGCCAGGAGGAATGCGTTCCAGAGCATCAGGCGGCTTCCAGGTTGGGACGATCGGACTCGACCATGCCGTCGACAAACCCGACATGCCGCCTGGCGTAGGCTGCCATGCCGGGTTCGTGCGTCACCATGACCACGGTAATCCCCCTGTCCCGGTTCAACCCGGCGATGACGCCCATGATTTCATGGCTGGTCTTGCTGTCCAGGTTTCCGGTCGGCTCGTCGGCCAGAAGAAGCGCCGGCCGGGTGACGATCGCCCGGGCGATGGCGACGCGCTGCTGCTGGCCGCCGGACAGTTCGTTCGAAGCGTGACCTTCGAATTCCTCGAGCCCGACATCGGCGAGGGCCGAGAGAGCAAGCGCGCGCCGCCGGGCGACCGGTATTCCACGATAAAGCAGCGGAAGTTCGACGTTTTCCAGGGCCGAGGTCCGCCTCAGCAGGTTGTAGCCCCGGAAGACAAATCCCAGGTAATGACGCCGCAACCGCGCCCGTTGGTTACGCGTCAACATCTCTACCTGCACGCCCTTGAACCGATATGTTCCGCTGGTCGGCGTATCGAGGCAGCCGAGGATATTCATGCAGGTCGACTTGCCGGAACCGGACGCCCCCATGACCGCGACAAATTCGCCTTCCTGGACAACCAGATCGATCCCTCGAAGCGCATGCATCTCAGCAAGTCCCGTGCCGTAGGTCTTCGTGACGGCCGCGAGTTCGATAAGCGGTACGTCAGGTGGCTCCGCCTGCACTGCTTTGGTCATTATTCGGTTTCCCGCAGGTCGGTTACAGCCTCCATGCCCGGCTCGATATCGCCTGCCAGGATCTCCGTCATCTGGCCGTCGCTGAGCCCCGTCGTAACCTCTACCGCCTTCAGTTCGCCGTTCGCCACCACCCAGACGCGTTTACCTTTGCCGGCCAGGTCGTTGGTGGGTGATCTGTCGCGTGACGGCGGGTGCGGCAGGATGCTGCGGAGCAATCCCCTGCCCTCGTCGGTTTCGGGCGCCGGCGGCACGAAGCGAAGAGCCTCGTTGGGCACGAGCAGCGCGGCCCGGATGGTCTTGACCGTGATCTCCGCCGTTGCCGTCATGCCCGGCCGAAGCAGCAGTTCGCTGTTGTCGACGGCGAGGTAGGTCTCGTAGGTCACGACCCCTTCGGTGGTATCCGGGGCAAAACGCACCTTCGTGATTCGAGCCGGGAAGGTCCGGTCCGGGTAGGCGTCGACCGTGAAACTGGCGGTCTGCCCCTCTTCGACCAGGCTGATATCCGCCTCGTCCACATCGACGTGCAACTCCATCGCGGTCAGATCCTCGGCAAGCGTGAACAGCACCGGCGCCTGCAACGTCGCGGCTACGGTTTGCCCCGGGTCGACGTTGCGCCGCAGCACCACCCCGCTGATCGGCGAACAAATGCAGGCCTTCTTCAGATCGGTTTCCCGCAGATCCAGATCGGCCTGCGCCACTTGGACATCCGCCGTTACGCTTTCCAGCGAGGCCATCGCACGTTTGTAGGTCGCCCTGGCGACGTCGAGTTCATGCTCCGAGACGACTTTCTTGCGGGCCAACTCGCTGTAGCGCTGGAAATTCCGGCGCGCCTCGGCAAAGGCAGCCTCGGCCTCCTTGACGCGGGCCTTGGCCGCGGTCAGCGCTGCGCGTGCCCGGGTGACCTGTGCCTCCAGCTTGTCGGTGTCCAGTTCCGCCAGGATCTGGCCCTCATCGACCGGGTCGTTGTTGTCTACGAACACCCACCGGATCATGCCGGAAAGTTCGCTCGAAACCTCGACCTCGTTGGTCGGTTCCAGGGTTCCTGTCGCCGTAACCGTAACCACGAGGTCGCGCCGCTCGACCGGCGCCGTGACATAGGCCGCTCCGCCGTAGTCCTTGCCCGCGGACAGGTACCAGACGACCAGGGCCGCCAGCACGAGGCCCGAGAGTCCAAAGATCGACCAGCGCAGTAGAATCCGGTTCCGGCTCGAAGACCGGCCCAGGCCGAGAGTCTCGCTGACGTCTTCCTCACTGAGAGAATGGTGCATTGGAAAACTATACCAAACAGCTATGGCCGCCCACATGACTCAGCTCAATTGTCTGTGGCGTCACCGCATGAATTTTCGCCGCCGGGGGCGGCGCTGAAGGCTTGCGGGTGGGTGGAGAGCGATTAGGGGCCGGGCTGTTCGACAGCGCCACCGCGCACCATATAGTTTTCATGAACCGTAAGCTGCCATGTCTGACCCGCCGCGCCTTCATGCTGTCGGCGGCGGCGGTCGCCTTGGGCCCGCGCCCGCCCGCCCTCGCCGCGCAGGCCGGCATTCACACCAGGCCGATCCCGTCGACCGGCGAACGGCTGCCGGCAATCGGCATGGGGACATGGCTGACCTTCGATGTCGGGGCCGACAGCTGGCTGCGCGACGAGCGGGCCAAGGTGCTGCGGGCCTTTTTCGATCTCGGCGGGGCGGTCGTCGATTCCTCGCCCATGTATGGCTCGTCGCAGGAGGTCCTCGGCT
>DAOVHN010000292.1 GCA_030671915.1 Pseudomonadota bacterium | reverse complement strand
TTCCGACATGGCGCGGTGAAAACAGGCTATTTTCCGCTTAATTCGCGGCACGGACCTGATATGCTGCGCGCGAACGGGGAAAGGGAGCGATATCCACATGTTATGGGAAAAGCCCGACAGTTTGCCGCAGCAGATCGGATTTCATCTGGTCCCGCACTTCTCGATGATGTCCTTCGCCTCGGCGATCGAGCCGCTACGTTCCGCCAACCGGCTGGCGGGCAATATGCTTTATGAATGGCGCATCTTCGCCGAGGGTACCGAACCGGTGCCCGCCAGCAACGGCATCGCCGTGGTGCCGGAAATGCCGCTGGCGGAGGTCGAGCGCTTCCCGGCCCTGATCCTGTGCAGCGGTACGGGGACGGAAGATTATTTCGACGACCGGCTCTTCGGCCAGTTGCGCCGCCTGGCCCGCAACGGCGCCCAGATGGGCGGCTTGAGCGGCGCGCCACTGCTGCTGGCGCGCGCCGGGCTGATGGGGGAACGGCGCTGCACGCTGCATTGGGAGCATATCCCTGGATTCGTAGAGGAATTCCCGGATATCGAGGTAACCGGCGACCTGTTCGAGATCGACGGGCCGATCTTCACCTGCGCCGGCGGCAGCGCCTCGATGGACATGATGCTGCATCTGATCAGCCTGCAACACGGCCACGATCTGGCGGCCGCGGTGTCGGAACAGTTTATCCATGACCGCATCCGCGAGCCCACCGACCGCCAGCGCATGGCGCTGCGTATGCGCATCGGCCACAGCCACCCCAAGCTGATCGCCGCCATCGCCTTCATGGAGGACAACCTGGAAAACCCGGTCGCGCCGCCACAACTGGCGCGCTCGGTCGGGCTGTCCAGCCGCCAGCTTGAGCGGCTGTTCCGCAAATATATGGGCTGCACCCCGGCGCGCTATTATCTGGACCTGCGGCTGAAACGCGCCCGCGCCCTGTTGCGCCAGACCACGCTTTCGGTGCTGGACGTGGCGGTGGCCTGCGGCTTCGCCTCGGCCTCGCATTTCTCCAAACGCTACCGCGACCTGTTCGGCCAGTCCCCGCGCTCCGACCGAAACGCGGCATGACACATTAGGGAAACATAACGATGACGATGCTGGAACGCCGGAACTGGGTTCCGAAAAATTGCGAGGATTTCGTGCAGAACATGGCAGCATCGATTGCGGGCATGGACGCGGATTCGATCGAGCAGGAAATCGACAGGCTGGCGGGCGAAAACCGTGTCATCCACGAACATGACTGCATCAATCTGAATCCCGGCACCAATGCCATGAACCCGAAAGCCGAGGCGTTGCTGGCGGCGGGCCTCGGCTCGCGCCCGTCGCTGGGCTATCCCGGCGACAAATACGAGATGGGCCTGGAGGCGATCGAGAAGATCGAGGTGATCGCGGCGGAACTGGCCGCGGAAATTTTCGGCGCGCGCTTTGCCGAAATCCGGGTTGCGTCGGGGGCGATGGCCAATCTTTGTGCTTTCATGGCCACGGCGAAGCCGGAGGACAAAATCATCGTGCCTCCGCCCGAGATCGGCGGGCATGTCACCCATCACGGCGCCGGCGTGGCGGGGCTTTATGGCTTGGAGATTTTGGCCGCCCCGGTGAACGCCGCTGGCTATACGGTCGACCTCGACGGCTTGCGCGACCTGGCCCTGGCGCGGCGTCCCAAACTGATCACCATCGGCGGCAGCCTGAATCTGTTCCCCCATCCGGTTCGCGAGATTCGCGCCATCGCCGACGACGTGGAAGCCTGGCTGCTGTATGACGCGGCCCATATGTCGGGCATGATCGCCGGGCAAGCCTGGCAGCAGCCGCTGGAGGAAGGCGCCCATCTGATGACCATGAGCACCTATAAGAGCCTCGGCGGCCCGCCTTCCGGCCTGATCCTGACCAACGAGCCGGAGCTCGCCGAGCGGCTGGACTGCATCGCGTTCCCCGGGATGACGGCCAATTTCGATGCCGCGAAGTCGGCCTCGCTGGCGATGACGTTACTGGACTGGAAGGTGCATGGCGCGGCCTATGCCAGAACCATGGCGGAAACGGCGAAGGCGCTTGCAATGGCGCTGGTGGACGCAGGTATCGCGATCCATGCCACCGGGCGCGGCTGCACCCTGTCGCACCAGTTCGCCCTGGAGGCCGCCCCCCTGGGTGGCGGTCAGAAGGCTGCCAAACTGCTGCGCCGCGCCAATATCCTGAGCTGTGGAATCGGCCTGCCCATCGCGGCGGTCGAAGGTGACCTCAACGGTCTGCGCATGGGCACGCCGGAGATCGTGCGCTGGGGCATGGGGCCGGACGATATGCCGGAACTGGCGAAATTGGTCGTGCGGGCGCTCAAGGCCCAGGACGCGCCGGAAACGCTTGCGCCGGAAGTCAGCGCCTTCCGGCGCAAGTTCTCGCGAATGCATTTCGTCCGATAGGAAAGGGAAAGATCGCCGCCGGGATAGGGCGGCATTAGAAGGAAGACCCCGGCTGCGCCAGGAACTCCGTCTCCTCCGCCGTCGACTCGCGGCCCAGAACTTCGTTGCGGTGGGGGAAGCGACCGAAGCGGTCGA
This sequence comes from Pseudomonadota bacterium, assembly GCA_030671915.1. Taxonomy (GTDB): domain Bacteria; phylum Pseudomonadota; class Alphaproteobacteria; order UBA8366; family JADFVY01; genus JADFVY01. The sequence goes on along the minus strand of DAOVHN010000292.1, from coordinate 1,738 downwards.
TGATGTCCTTGTGGGACTGGGCGAATTTCAGCACTCCGTCGTTGCCCAGGGCGGCGTTCAGTTCGACCGACAGTTCCTGGTCCTGCCGGTCCTCGCTATGCTGCAGCGGCATATACAGGAACTGCCTCTGCCGCGCATCCAGCGCCTTGTCGAATTCCTTGTCGAGCGCATATTGCAGCAGGATGCGAGCGTGGGGGTCCGTGCCGAAGGCGCGCGGGTCGTCGCGGAACAGGTTGCGCGGAAACTGGTCCAGCACGATCACCAGCGCGAGACACCCTTCCGCCGTTTCGATCCATTCGCCGAGGTCCCCGTCATAGGCGCGCCGGTAGGCCGGGCCAAACCGGTCGCGGATATCTCCGTCGAAGGCCTCGTCCTTCACGAACCATTTCTCCGGTCCGGACTCGACGAACCAGAAATCGAGAACCGCCTTTGCTTCGGCCGGAATTGTCCCCTGTATGTTCATGCCTCTCCTCTCTCACCGCCGCCAGCACAGTAACGATGGTGCGAATTGCGCGCAAGAAAAGGGCGGGAACCGCTTGCTCTCGCCCGCCGCAGGCGCTATATACCGGGCCGTCCAGCCGGAGTGTAGCTCAGCCTGGTAGAGCACTGTCTTCGGGAGGCAGGGGCCGGTGGTTCGAATCCACTCACTCCGACCAACAGAACCCCTTGGGAAACCAGGGGGTTTTTGTTTTGGCGGCGGAGGGGAATCGCCTTGTCCGGCGAACATGCTATTCTCCCGCCGGACCATCGGAAGGAAGAGACCATGACCGCACCCCTGATCGCGCGCCTCGACGCCGACGTGGCGCTGGAGCGCTGGGACGATATACCGGCCGCGGAGCTGGATTCCGGCACGCCCGTGCAAAACGGGTATTTTTATGTAGACGACAAGGCCAGCGGCCTGATGGCCGGGGTCTGGGACTGCACGGCGATGACCACCGCGATGGCGCCCTATCCGGTGAACGAGTTCATGATTCTGCTCGACGGCGAGGTCACGATGATCGAGGAAAACGGCCGCGAGACCCTTGTGCGTGCAGGCGAGAGCTTCATTATCCCCAAAGGGTTGCCCTGCCGGTGGAGAAACGATGTATATGTGAAGAAGTTTTTCGTCATATTCGAGGACAAATCAGGCAGGATTCATACAGATATCGGGAAGTTCGGGGTGATAAAACCCGATCCGCAAGGTATGCTCGCGCCGGCCGCCCCGCCCGCCGCCGACAGCCTGGTGGGCCCGGTTCCCGACTGGCAGGACCATACCTGGTTCACCGACGCCACCGGCCAGTGGCGGGTCGGCACCTGGCGCTCCACCGCCTTCCACCGCAAGCCGGAGACCATCGCGCGCCACGAGCTGATGCATATAATCGAGGGATCGGTGACCCTGCCCGACGGCAAGGGCGGCACCCAGCGCTTCGCCGCCGGCGACACCTTGATGGCCCCGCTGGGCGCGATGTACGAGTGGGACTCGGCCGAACCGGTGCGCAAGCTCTATTGCAGCTTCACGCCGGACGCGGCCTCTGGGCGCGCCGCCGTGGCGGAATAGGCCGGGCGGGACAATGCGGAGCGGCGCGGTTGAATCGGTTTGACGGGCAAGACAGTTGCTGACCCCATTTTTTACGTTAAAAGCTGGTTAGCATCGCGTTCCCGGAATTCCGCGAAAGCCGATTCGAACATTTCCAGTTCGTTTTCCTCGATCATCATACCGCTAGCAGCAATTGGAAACCTTCTTACCCGAGATAATACG
>DAOVHN010000435.1 GCA_030671915.1 Pseudomonadota bacterium | reverse complement strand
GACCATCGGCGTGATGATGTCGACCTTCATCGTCGGCGCGGGAAGCTGGCTGATGCTGGACCTGCTCGGCATTGGGCTGCCCTTCGCCTGGTGCCTGGTGTTCGGGGCGCTGATCTCGCCGACCGACCCGGTGGCCGTGCTCGGCATCCTCAAGACTGTCAAGGTGCCCGAATCGCTGGAGGCCAAGATCGCCGGCGAGAGCCTGTTCAACGACGGCGTCGGCGTGGTGGTCTTCACCATCCTGGTGGCCGTCGCGGTCGGCACCGGGGGCGGCGAGGCGTTCGGCGCGGCGGACATGGCCAAGCTGTTTCTGGTGGAGACCGTGGGGGGCGCATTGATCGGGCTTGTGTTCGGCTATATCGCCTACCGCGCCATGCTCAGCATCGACGAGCATAACCTCGAGGTGCTGATCACGCTCGCCCTGGTGTTCCTGATCACCGCGATCGCCCAGGCGGTGCATGCCTCGGCCCCGATCGCCGCCGTGGTGGCCGGGCTGCTGATCGGTAACCATGGCACCCGCTTCGCCATGAGCGACAAGACCGCCATGCATGTGCAGACCTTCTGGTCGCTGATCGACGAGATTCTGAATTCGGTGCTGTTCCTGATCATCGGCTTCGAGGTCCTGACGCTGGCCCTCGACGGCCGCACCCTGATCGCCGCGGCCCTGGCGATCCCGCTGGTGCTGGCCGCGCGCTTCGTGTCGGTGGCCACCCCGGTCGGTCTGCTGCGGGTGCGCGAGCAATTCACCACCGGCGCGGTGAGGGTGCTGACCTGGGGCGGCCTGCGCGGCGGCATCTCGGTGGCCCTCGCGCTTTCCCTGCCCGCCGGTCCAGCGAAGGAGGAGATCCTGGTCATCACCTACGGCGTGGTCATCTTCTCGATCATCGTCCAGGGCCTGACGATAGGGAAGGTGGTGAAGAGGGTGGTGCGGTGAAGTTTTAAATATGGGGCCGGCTGTCGCTGGCGAGCTTGCTGTTTTCCACCCCCTCCCAACCCTCCCCCGCTGTATAGACCGGGGACATGGTGGACATAAAAAGACTCTGCCGGTGAAAGCCGGCGCCTTATTCGACAGAGTTACAAGCTCCGAGCAGCAGCCAATCTACCCGCCGCCCTTTTGGTAGGCGCGCCAGAAGCGGTCCAGCGCGGCTTCGATCTCGGCCTCGTTGTAGCCGGTGAAGGCGAGGCTGACCGGGGTCATCGGCAGGCGGAAACTGGCTATCCGGCGCTCCCCCTCTTCGCCAATTTCTATGCGCAATGACCGGTCGCCTTCGCGGACCTCGATCTCATTTCCGGTTATTCGCATGTCCGCGCCGCCCACCGCCTTGGGCAGCAGCCGCATGAATTCCTTGTGGGTGTATCCCATTTCCTTGCGGACAACATGCGCGCCCTGGGTCATTCATCTTCTCCGTTCAATCGCATTTAAACCCAATTTAACCGGATAATATCGATTTGATACGTCAGTCTCATTGAAACGTGGATAAAATCATTGTTACTATGTCGGGTCGCTTGGCGGGCGCATCCGTGCCCGGCCATTCAGGGAGGATACCTGGTTTGCAGAAATCGTTGCTGATGATTCCCAGCAAATGCACCGGCTGTTCGCAGTGCGAACTGGCCTGCTCCTATGCGAAGGAAAACGCCTTCAACGCGGCCAAGTCGCGTATCAAGATTTTCGATTTCCCCGAAAAGAGCCGCCATGTGCCCTACACATGCACCCAGTGCGCCGAAGCCTGGTGCATGAAGGCATGCCCGGTGGACGCCATTTCGGAGGACAAGGCCACGGGGGCCAAGATCGTATCGGCGGAACTTTGCGTCGGCTGCAAGGTCTGCACGATCGCCTGCCCCTTCGGCACCATCAATTACCAGCAGGATACCGGCAAGGTCGTGAAATGCGATCTTTGCGGGGGCGATCCGGAATGCGTGAAAATTTGCCCGACGGATGCTATCCTGTATGTGGACGCGGACGCGACCGGCGTTGCCCGGATGCGCGAGTGGGCGGCGAAAACCGACGAAGCGTCGGACGTTTCGCCGAACTGAACCGAACAGGCCAAGACCTGATTTAACAACGAGGCTTTAGTGGAGGAGACGTTAATATGGGCTGGACTCAAAAAATCCTTCGCGTGAACCTGACCGCGGGAACATGCGAAAGCGAGCCCCTCAACATGCAGTGGGCGAACGACTATCTGGGTCAGCGGGGGCTGGCGACGAAATACTTCATCGAGGAGACCGATCCGAAGGTCGATCCCCTGTCGCCGGACAACAAGATGATCTTCGCGACCGGCCCGTTGACCGGCACCGCATCGCCGACCAGCGGGCGCTGGTCCGTGATCTGCAAGGGCGCGCTGACCGGCGCCATCGCGTGCTCCAATTCCGGCGGCTTCTTCGGCGCCGAGATGAAGAACGCCGGCTGGGACATGATCATCTTCGAGGGCAAGTCGGCCAAGCCGGTTTACCTGACGGTCGAGAACGATCAGGCCGAATTGCATGATGCCAGCGACCTTTGGGGCAAGTCCGTATGGGAGTGCGAAACCGAGCTCCTGAAGCGTCACGGCGAGGAAGGCCGCGTCGCCTCGATCGGCCAGGCCGGCGAGAACGGCTGCCTCTACGCCGCCATCGTCAACGACATGGACCGCGCGGCGGGCCGTTCGGGCGTCGGCACCGTGATGGGCTCGAAGAACCTGAAGGCCGTGTTCACGCGCGGCACCGTTGGCGTGCAGGTCAAGAATCCGATGGCCTTCTTGCAGGCCACCGCCGCGGCCACGAAGGTGCTGGCTGAAAACCCGGTGACCGGTGAGGGCCTGCCGACCTACGGCACCCAGGTCCTGATGAGCGTCATCAACGAGCTGGGCGCGCTGCCGTCGCATAACGCGTCCGAGGTGCAGTTCGACGGCGCCGCCAATATCGGTGGCGAGGCGATGGTGGCCCCGCGCGAAACCGACGGCAAGGCCAACCTGGTATCGAACGCGGCCTGCTTCGGTTGCCCGATCTCCTGTCAGCGGCGCTCGCAGATGGATCCGAACCATTTCACGGTCAAGGATCGCGAGAAATACCACATGGTCTCCGGCGGCCTGGAATACGAGGCGGCTTGGGCGCTGGGCGCGGCCACCGGCGTGGGCGATCTCGAGACCCTGACCTTCTGCAACTTCCTGTGCAACGAGTACGGCATGGACCCGATCTCG
>DAOVHN010000571.1 GCA_030671915.1 Pseudomonadota bacterium | reverse complement strand
GTGGGGCTGGAGAGCAACGGACGCCTGTTCGAGATTTTCGCGGCGGACGACGGTGCCACCTGGACCATGGTCGTCACCACCCCCGACGGCGCCAGCTGCGTCGTCGCCGCCGGCCTGGAATGGCAGGAACCGGAAAGGGAGGAGCCGGACCCGGAGACGTGAGGGGCGGGCCCTACTTCGCGTACCCCACCCCCTGCAACGCCTCCCTGATCTCGTCGAGGATCGCCGGGTCGTCGATTGTCGCCGGGGTTTTGTAGTCCTGCGAGTCCGCGATTTTCTTCATGGTGCCGCGCAGGATCTTGCCTGACCGCGTTTTGGGCAGGCGGGGGACCACGGTGGCGGTTTTGAAGGCGGCGACGGGGCCGATCGCCTTTCGGACCATGGAGACCACTTCCTTGACGATCTCATCCTCCGTTTTCGCGGCGCCGGCTTTCAGTACCAGGAAGCCCAGCGGCAGTTCGCCCTTTAGCTGATCCGCCACCCCGATCACGGCGCATTCGGCGACGTCCGGGTGGTGGGCCAGGACTTCCTCCATGCCGCCGGTGGACAGGCGATGGCCGGCGACGTTGATGATGTCGTCGGTGCGGGCCATGATGAAGATATAGCCGTCCTCGTCTATGTACCCGGCGTCGCTGGTGGCGTAATAGCCTGGAAACTCGGTCAGGTAGGAATCGATATAGCGCTGGTCGGCGTTCCACAGGGTCGGCAGGCAGCTTGGCGGCAGCGGCAGCTTGATGGCGATCGCCCCCATCTCGCCGCGTTTCACCTCGTGGCCCGCGGTGTCCAGGATCCGCACGTCGTAGCCCGGCACGGCGCGCGACGACGAGCCGGGCTTGATCGGCAATTGTTCGATGCCGAAGCAATTGGCGCCGATGGCCCAGCCGGTCTCGGTCTGCCACCAGTGATCGATCACCGGCACGCCCAGCTTGTCCTCGGCCCAGTGCAGGGTGTCCGGGTCGGTGCGCTCGCCGGCCAGAAACAGCGCGCGGAAATTGCTCATATCGTATTTCTTCAGGAGTTCCGCGTCCGGATCCTCGCGCTTGATGGCGCGAAACGCGGTGGGCGCGGTGAACATGGTCTCGACCTTGTGTTCCGAGATCACCCGCCAGAACACGCCGGCGTCGGGCGTGCCCACCGGCTTGCCCTCGAAGACGATGGTCGTGCAGCCATGCAGCAGAGGCGCATAGCAGATGTAGGAATGGCCGACCACCCAGCCGACGTCGGAAGCGGCCCAGTAAACCTCGCCCGGATCGACATTGTAGATGTTCTTCATCGACCATTTCAGCGCCACCATATGGCCGCCATTGTCGCGCACGATGCCCTTGGGCTCGCCGGTGGTGCCCGACGTGTAGAGGATGTAGAGCGGGTCGGTCGCCGCCACCGGCACGCAATCGGCGGGCGTGGCCGATGCCATGGCCTCGTCCCAGTCGACATCGCGGCCGGGGACGAGGTCGCAGGTCTGCTGCTCGCGCTGCAGGATGACGCAGTGTTTTACCGAGTTGTCGGCCAGCGCGATCGCCTCATCCAGCATCGGCTTGTAGGCGATGACGCGGCCCGGCTCGATGCCACACGACGCGCTGACGATGACCTTCGGGTCGGCGTCCCTGATGCGGGTCGCCAGTTCATTGGGCGCGAAGCCGCCGAACACCACCGAATGCACCGCCCCGATGCGCGCGCAGGCCAGCATGGCGACGACGGCCTGGGGCACCATCGGCATATAGAGGATGACGCGGTCGCCCTTGCCCACGCCGAGGCCCCGCAGCACACCGCCGAAGCGGGCGACCTCGTCCTTCAATTCGGCATAGGTGATGGTGCGCTGCGTGCCGGTGATCGGACTGTCGTAAATGATTGCGGCCTGGTCGGCCCGCCCGCGCTCCACATGCCGGTCGACGGCGTTGTAGCAGGTATTGACCACGCCGCCCGCGAACCAGCGGTAGAAGGGCTTGTTCGAATCGTCGAGAACCTTGTCCCATTTCTCGATCCAGTCGATTTCCCCGGCGGCCTCGGCCCAGAAGCCCTCGGGATCGGCGAGCGAACGGTTGTAGATTTCGTCGAATCGGCTGGACATGTCATGCCTCCTGGATCGTCCGGCGGGATGCGCTGCGGCTTCCCTGCATCGCTGTTGTTATGTACAGCGATTATAGTGGCGGGTGCGCCGAACGGAAGGGATAAAGCCGTTCTTGCGTCTGCCGAACGCCCGGGCATGGCCGGGGCCACGAGACAATTATGCGGTGGCGGGCGGCAACAGGCGCTTGCCGTACACCCTTGCCCGAGGCCATTATGGCGGGATCGGAACGATCCCATCCAAGGCAGGGGACAAAAGGGGCATGGCTACCAGCGCGTATAACGAAAATCTGGACCGCAACGACGCCAACTTCACGCCGATTTCGCCG
>DAOVHN010000670.1 GCA_030671915.1 Pseudomonadota bacterium | reverse complement strand
CGCCTGGTTCCTGAAACGCAGCCGCGGCGGCATGATCCTGCGCGCCGTGGGCGAGTCGGACGAATCCGCCCATTCCATCGGCTATGACGTTATTCGCGTGCGCTATATGGCGGTGCTGTTCGGCGGGCTGATGGCCGGGCTGGCCGGCGCCTTCCTTTCGCTCAGCTACACGCCCTTATGGATCGAGAACATGACCGCCGGGCGTGGCTGGATCGCGCTGGCGCTGGTCGTGTTCGCGACATGGCGGCCCTGGCGGGTGCTGTTCGGCGCCTATCTGTTCGGCGGCGTGACGATCCTGCAGCTCACTTCCCAGGCGGCCGGCTGGTTCGATATTCCCGCACAGGTCATGTCGATGCTGCCCTATATCGCCACGATCCTGGTACTGACGATCATTTCGGCCGGCCCCTGGCGGGCACGGCTAAACGCGCCAGCCTGTCTGGGCAAGCCTTTCAGGCCAGCCTCTTGACCGGGGACGCGAATCCCTTTTCAGTAACCTCCAACCAAACCGAGAACAGGGAAACCAACAAATGAGTGACTTCAACTTTACACGACGCACATTCCTGGCCACCTCATCGGCCGCCGCCCTCACCATGGGCGCCCCTTTGGCCTTCGGCGCGGAACCGACCAAGGTCGGCTTCGTCTATGTCGGGCCGGTCGGCGACCATGGCTGGACCCATGGCCACGATCTGGGCCGCAAGGCGGTCGAGGCGAAGTTCGGCGACAAGGTCAAGACCACCTTCGTCGAGAACGTGGCCGAGGGTCCGGACGCCGAGCGCGTCATCCGCCAGCTCGCCAGCAGCGGGCACGACCTGATCTTCACCACTTCCTTCGGCTTCATGAACCCGACCCTCAAGGTCGCCAAGCAGTTCCCGAAGGTGAAATTCGAGCATGCGACCGGCTACAAGACCGCGCCGAATGTCAGCGTCTATAACGCGCGCTTCCACCAGGGCCGCGCGGTGATCGGCACGATCGCCGGCCATATGTCGAAAAGCGGCGTCGCCGGCTATATCGCCTCGTTCCCGATCCCCGAAGTGGTGATGGGCATCAATGCCTTCACGCTGGCCGCCCAGAAGGTCAATCCGGACTTCAAGACCAAGGTTGTCTGGGTCAATAGCTGGTACGATCCCGGCAAGGAAAGCGACGCGACCAAGACCCTGATCGACCAGGGCGCCGACATGATCACCCAGCATACGGACAGCCCGGCGCCGCTGCAGGTGGCGGAAAACAGGGGCGTGTTCGGCTTCGGCCAGGCGTCCGACATGAAGGCCTATGCGCCGCGTGCGCAACTGACCGCCATCCTGGACGACTGGTCCGACTATTATATCCAACGCACCCAGGACGTGATGGACGGCGCCTGGAAATCCCAGAACATCTGGCAGGGCATGAAGGAAGGCATGGTGAAGATCGCGCCCTACGGCGACGCGATCACCGACGCCGCGCGCGACGCCGCCGAAAAGGTGCGCATGGGCATCACCGACGGTTCGATGCATGCCTTCGCCGGGCCGATCAAAAACCAGGAAGGCAAGGAAGTACTGCCCGCCGGCCAGTCGCTGACCGACGACAAGATGGCCACCATGGACTGGTACGTCGCGGGCGTGCAGAGCTGATAAGGGGCCGGCCGCGGGGAACGATCCTCGCGGCCGGATTCTATTCGGCGGCCGGCAGTTCCAGGCCGCCCATCGTCTCCGCCATCATGGGCGGCACCCGTTCCACCAGGAAATCGGTGAAGGCGCGGACCTTGGCGGGCAGCAGGCGGCGATGCGGGTAAAGCACGCCCAGCGTCAGCGGCTCCGGCGGAAATTCGGTCAACACGGGTTTCAGCCGGCCCTCGCGCAATTGATCCGCCACCTCCCAAGCCGGCTTCATGACGATACCCAGCCCGTTGACCGCCCATT
>DAOVHN010000027.1 GCA_030671915.1 Pseudomonadota bacterium | reverse complement strand
CGGAAGCCGCTTGCGATGCGCCAGCATCGCGGCGCGACCTCCTCCTAACCGGAGGAAAACTCAAGCCCGTGAAAACAACAACATATTCCGGGCCAGACTCTCAGGATGAGGTCGCTCGGCGCCGATCAAGCGGAAAAAGCTAAGCCCCCAACAGCCCCGCGCGGACGGTGCGCGGGGATTCACCCGTCCACCGGCGCACGGCGCGCGAGAAGGCGGAAAGCTCCGAATAGCCCAGAAGAAAGGCGATCTCGGAGAAGGGCAATTGGCGTTGTTTCATATACATCATCGCCAGGTCGCGCCGGGTCATTTCAACCAGGTCCTTGTAGACTACGCCTTCGCTGCTCAATTCACGCTTGATGGCGCCGGGCGAGAGGCGCAATTCATCGGCAACCGCGTTAAGCGGCGGATAGCCGTCAGGCAGTTTCGTGCGAATGATGTTGCGGATCTGGCCAACCAGTGACGCCCGCCCTTCCGGCAGCTCGGAAAGTCGTTCCAGGCAGGTTTGCATCATGGTCATCAGGTTGAGGTCGCGGCCCGGCATCGGCCGGTCCATGATTTCGGGCCGGAACAGCAACGCATTGGCCGGTTGCGAAAAATAGACCGGCGCGCCGAAGGCGCTTTCATGCTCTCTCGATTCCACCGGGTTCGGATGCTCGAAATGAACTTCCTCTGGCGCCCAGCCAGCGCCGTAACATTCCCGGAAAACGTTCAGGAACATGCCCAGCGAAAGCTCCGCATCCTGGCGACGCTCGATGATATCGGGGGCCTGGATCTTGTATTCCAGCCGCATCAGCCCGTCCTCGTCGTGAACGAGGCGCATCAGCGACGAGGCCTGGTGATAGGCGAACAGCCCGACCATGTTCTCCAGCGCGCTGCCCAGCGTCGGCGAGGATATGGCGGCGTAGCCCCACAGGCCCAGATCGCGCGGTTGGAACTGGTTGCCGAACCGCAGGCCGAAATTGTCGTTTCCGGTCAGCCGCGAGGCTTCCTCGAACAAATTGCAGAACGAGCTAAGTTTCAGCTTAAGCGTTGGCGAACCGGCCATGCTGGGCGCAATGCCGGCATGGCCGAAAATCCGGTCGACATCGCCGTGCAGGCTTTCGATGTAATCGACAATGCCCGTTGCGGCCGAAGCCAATATGATCGGTGCGGTTCCTTCGCTGCCCTCATCGGGGCTGGCCCAGTCCCGCCCTGGTGCGATGGGCCCCATATCCCTGTCCGCCTTTAGTGATTTCGATTTTAAATTTTCGGCGTACGGGATGATTGCACAGGCGTTCCGGTTGAATCAAGCGGCGTGGCCGCGCGTTACCCTGTCCGGTGTGCGGAGCTGTGCCGGAATTGGAATAACGGATTGTTCTCGGCTTATCCGAAATCGGCCAGATAGGCCTCGCAAAGCGGCACTGTATCGCGCGTGAAGGACACCCCCATCTCCTCGGCGAGATCGGTTTCCGAATGCGAACCGATCCAGGCCACCAGCAGCAGGCGGCGCAGCATCACAAAAGTCTGAATTTCCGCCTCGTCCTTGGCCGGCAGATCGCGAATCTTGCGGTAGCCCCTGACCCAGGCCGCCAGCAGGCCCGGCACTTCCGGCCTTTCCTCGAAGAAGGATACCGTGGTGGCACAGTCATAGAGCAGCCAGCTGAATCCGCTATCGTCGAAATCGATGACCTTGGTGACATCGCCGTCGATCAGCAGGTTGGCCAGCCGCATGTCGCAATGGATCAGCCCGAACCGGTCCGGCCCCTTGCCGAACCGCTCCAACCGGCGGCCGATCAGCGCGACCGTCTCGCCGAACAGCGCCTCGATTTCCGGCGTCATGCCCATGCCGTCGCGCCAGCTGCCCCAATGGGGCGTCGCGCCAAGACTGGTCTCGAAATCCCAGGTCAACCGCTCGAAATAGTCTGGTTTCCGCCAGTTCCGCACATGGTTATGCATGCGGGCGGCAGTCTCACCCAGGATTTCGAACCATTCCTGCAGGTTATGGGCGTCCTCCGAGGGCTCCTCGCCGGCCTCCCAGTCGGACATGACAACATGGCGCGGCCGCGGCAGCAGCTCATGCGAGACCGACTGGATCAGCTCGCCGTCCTTGCCCGGAACGGCCACCGGCGTGATGACCGCACCGTCCTCGCGCAGCGCCGTCAGCCAGGCCAGTTCCGACGCGATGGCGTTCCTGGAATGATAACCCTCGCGATGGACCCGCAGGGCCCAGCGGCGCTCGCCTGGGCCATCAACGCAATAGGTCGCGTTTTCCGACAGGTTGATCATCTCGACGGTGCAGCCCGCCGGCAGGTCGTAATGGCCAAGGGCCGATTCCGCGAGCGCATGCAGGCGTTTCAGTTGTTCCTCATGGGGAAGCGCGTCAAAGTCCGTCATGATATTTCCAGCCTATGACGCCCGCGCCGCCATCACTTGACAGCAAGCCCGGTACATTTGACAGCGAGCTTTGGTGTTGGGCGGGTCCAGCGCCCCTGTTAAATTTGCACCCTGTCATGTCAAACGGTTGGGGCTGTGTTGCGCTACCATGGCAACACCTGAAAGAGGTGCCGTAGTGAGCGAAGAAAAGCTCGACTTTCTCGCAAGATCCAAAAAATTCTGGAACCCTGGAAAAACCCAGGCTTGGCAGGATATGGGCATCGATCTCGTCATCGACCGCCGCGAGGGTTATTACCTTTACGACATGGACGGCCAGCGACTGATCGACGTGCACCTTAACGGCGGCACCTACAATATCGGCCACCGCCATCCCGAACTCGTCGAGGTGCTGAATCAGGCCACGGCCAAATTCGATATGGGCAACCACCATTTCCCCTCGCTGGCACGAACCGCGCTGGCCGAGGCGCTGGCCGCCTGCACGCCAGGCGACCTGCAATACACCATGTACGGCTCGGGTGGCGGCGAGGCCATCGACATCGCCATCAAGACCGCCCGCAACGCCATGAAGAAGCGCAAGATCATCTCGATCGAGAAAGCCTATCACGGCCATACGGGCCTGGCGGTGAAGACCGGCGACGAGCGTTTTTCGAAACTCTTTCTGTCGGAGGACACGGCTGGCGAGTTCGTGCAGGTGCCCTTCAACGATCTGAACGCGATGGAAGACGCGCTGAAGGGCCGCGACGTCGCCGCCGTTATCATGGAAACGATCCCGGCGACCTATGGCTTCCCGATGCCGAAGGAAGGCTATCTGCCGTCAGTCAAAAAGCTCTGCGAGCGTTACGATGCGCTCTATATCGCCGACGAAGTCCAGACCGGACTGATGCGCTGCGGCGATCTTTGGGCGATCACCCGCTACGGCGTCGAACCCGACCTGCTGGTCACCGGCAAGGGCATATCGGGCGGCATGTACCCGATCGCCTGCGTGGTGGTGTCGAAGGACCATGCCGGCTGGCTGAAGGAAGACGGCTTCGGCCATATGTCGACCATGGGCGGGGCGGAGCTGGGCTGCATCGTCGCGCTGAAGGTGCTGGAAATCGTGCAGCGGCCGGAGGTTGTCTCGATGGTGCGTTATGTCTCCAATTTCATCCGCGCGGGCCTGGACGAGATCATGGGCCTCTATCCGGATTTCTTCACCGGCATCCGCCAGCACGGCGTGGTGATGGGACTGGAATTCAACCACCCCGAGGGCGCCAAGCCGGTGATGAAGCACCTCTACCGCAATGGCGTGTGGGCGATCTTCTCGACCCTCGACCCCCGGGTGCTGCAGTTCAAGCCCGGCGTGCTGATGACCCAAGCGATGTCGGAAGACCTGATCCGCCGTGTCGAGGTGGCGATCGGCGCGGCGCGGCGCGAGGTGATGGGCGCCGGCTCGCGGAGGACCAGGTAAATGGACAAAACGGTCCAGCGCCTGGTCGATATTTCCGACTCGGCCGCCGCGCAGAGCGCCCGCGCCGACCTGGTGCTGGAACGCGCCCGCTGGGCCGCCGGGGAATTCCACCGCTACGACCGCGACCGCACCATGGCCGTCGCCGATGCCACCGCGCGCGCCGCCTTCGACAAGGCCGGCGAATATGCGGACTGGGCGGTGCGAGAGACCGGCTTCGGTGTCGCGGCGCACAAGAAGATCAAGAACGAACTGTCCAGCATCGCGCTGGTCGATCATTACCGGGATGAGGATTTCGTCAGCCCGCGCGTCGACGAGCGCGCCAAGATCGTCGAAATCCCGCGCCCCGCCGGCGTGATCTTCGCGCTTGCCCCCTCGACCAACCCGGTCTCGACGATCTATTTCAAAATCCTGTCGGCCCTGATGACCCGCAACGCCATCGTGATCAGCCCCCATCCGGCGGCGCGCGAATGCTGCGTCGATGCGGCGCGAACCCTGGCCCGCGCGGCGGAAGAGGCAGGCGCGCCGGAAGCGGTCATCCAGGTGATAGAGGATCCGACGATTCCGCTGATTGATGAGTTCATGCGGTCGGAGAAGACAGATGTGATCCTGGCGACCGGTGGCTCGGCGATGGTCCGGGCGGCCTATTCCTCCTCCAACCCGGCGATCGGCGTCGGCCCCGGCAACGCGCCGGTCTTCGTGGACGATACCGCCGATCCGCGCGAGGCCGCACGCCATATCGTCAAGAGTAAATCCTTCGACAATTCCGTGCTCTGCACCAACGAGTCGGTGCTGATAACGGTCGAACCCGCGGCCGAGGCACTGAAGCGCGAGCTGCGCAAGGCCGGCTGCCATATCTGTAACGAAGAGGAGACGCAGGCCGTCCGCCGCTACCTGTTCCACGAACGCGGCTTCAACGTCGAGGCGCTGGGCCGCGACGCCGCCTGGATCGCCGAACAGGCAGGCATCAAGGTTCCGTCCAAAACAACCGTCCTGGTAACCCCGATCGAGCTGATCGGCGTAGACGAGGTGCTGTCGCGCGAAAAGCTGTGCCCGGTGCTGGGCCTGTATGTTGCCCGGAGCAACGCCCAGGCCATGATGCAGGCACGCGCCATGCTGCGCCTCACCGGCGCCGGCCATTCCGCAGCCATCCACAGCAACGATACCCGCACGATCATGGATTATTCCGCCATGGTCGAGGTCTACCGGGTCGTCGTCAACGCGCCATGCAGCCAAGGGGCGGCCGGTTTCGCCACCAACCTGGCCCCGACTTTCACCATCGGCACCGGCTTCTTCGGTCGCTCGTCGATCGGCGAGAACATCGGTCCGCGCCATCTGGTGAACTGGACCCGCATAGCCTACCACAAGGACAGCGACATCACGCTGGACGCCATCGCCCATACCGCGCTGCGCCATCCCGGACCGGTGCCAGAGGCCCCATCCGACGGCGTGCCCAGTCGCTCGGCGGCCGACCTGAGGCCCGCGGCCACCGGGGCTGGCGACCGAGACGATCTGCGCGAGGAAATCCGGCGCATCATCGCCGAAGAACTGCGCGCGGCGTTGAAGGGCTAGTAATGGCGGAATTGCGATCCTTCATATTCCTCGACCAGCTGCAGCCGCAAACCATGTGCTATATGGGCACCTGGATGCGCGGCGCCCTGCCGCGCGCGCGCTCGGCCGCCCAGATCGTCGAGGTCGCGCCGGGACTGGATATCGAGGCGCTGACCGATATCGCGCTCAAGGATACCGAGGTGCAGGCCGGCATCCTGATCGTCGAGCGCCAGTTTGGTTATCTGGAGTTCCATTCGCAATCCACGGCGGCGGTGAAGTCCTCGGCCTCGGCCATCCTGGAGGCGCTGGACGCGACCGCCGCCGACGCCATGCGCCCGACCATCCTGTCCTCGAAGATCATCTCGCGCATCGACCATCAGCATGCCTTCCTGATCAACCGGAACAAGCTGGGCTCCATGGTGCTGGGTGGCGAATCGCTGTATGTGCTTGAGATGCAGCCGGCGTCGTATGCGATAATCGCCTGCAACGAGGCGGAGAAGGCGGCGGAAATCAAGGTTGTCGATTACCGGATGATCGGCGCCACGGGCAGGGTCTACCTGGCCGGCAAGGAGGCGCAAATACAAAACGCACGCGATACGGCCGAAGAGACCCTGCGCAAGCTGGGCGCGGACGGGGGTTAGGACATGGTCGACGATAATGTACGCAAACTGATCCGTGAAGTCCTCGCTGAGGAACTGCAACGCGTGAAGGCGGAGTCCTCGACGGCGCATGGTGTGCAAGAGGAAACCGTATCGATCGCCTCGAACGCCGACCTGGCGGACTTCGTGGCGAAGCTGATGAAGCTGGCGGGCGACGCAAAGGCGCGGCGGGATATCGAACAGGGCAGGCGGGTCTTCAGGCTGGCCGGCAATGCACCCCGGACCTCCGCCCCGGCGGCCGACCCCGCCCCGGCGAGCGACACGGTCAGGATGGAGCGCGGCGTCGTCTCCGAACGCCAGGTCGATGCCCTGCCCAGGGGAACCCGGATTCTGCTGGTCGGCAAGGATGTTAAACTCACGCCGCTGGCCAGGGACAGGTTGCGCCAGCGCGGCATCAAAATCGAAAGGACAGGATGATGGTCAAGGGACGTGTCATCGGAAGGCTGTGGTCGACCAAGCGGATCGACACCCTGCCGCAAGGCGCGCTGCTGGACGTGGAGCTGGAAAACGGCACGCATCTGGTGGCGTTCGATCCGCTGGGCTGTGGCGACGGCGAACAGGTGCTGGTCACCCAGGGATCGGTGGCGGCGGCCTTTTTCGAGAATGTGAAGGCGCCGGTCGATGCCCTGATCGTCGGCTCCATCGACGAACAGGACTGACCGGCCGGTAAATTTCATCAATTCAGGTTCAGCGAGAAACAGGAGTAAGGAATCATGTCCAGTCAAGCAATCGGGATGATCGAGACCAAGGGATTCGTGGCCGCGCTGGCTGCGGCGGATGCCATGGTCAAGGCCGCCAACGTCGATATCGTGGGCCGCGAGGAAGTGGGCGACGGCTTGATCGCGGTGGTGATCCGCGGCGATGTCGGCGCGGTCAAGGCGGCGACCGAGGCGGGGGCGGAGACCGCCAGCCAGGTAGGCGAGTTGGTGTCGGTGCATGTCATCCCGCGCCCGCACGGCGATCTCGGCAAGCATTTCAGCGCCGCCGGCTCCAAGTAGCTCGGTTAATGCCCAACGGGCTTGATGCGCCTTCCGGTTCTCGCCGGAAGGCCAAGAGAGTGCCATGACCGAACTGCGCGTCTATCTGCCCATCGAGGATCTGCAGCCGCAATTCGCGGCCTACCTCGCCACGCCCATGCGCGCGCGCGGCTACCCGCCCTTCGAGGGCGACAACAGCCTGATCGTCGAGGTCGCGCCGGCGCTGGCCATCCACCGCATCGCCGACCTCGCCCTGCAGGCCGAACCGGAACTGGAGCCCGGCATTCTGTTCACAGAGCGCCAGTTCGGCGTGCTGGAGCTTCACGCGCGCGACAAGACCAAACTGGAGGCCGCGGGCAAGGCGATTCTCAAGGGCATCGGCGGCAAACCGACGGACCAGTTAAAGCCGTCGACGCTGTTCACCGACATCATCGAGGATATTTCCGACCAGCATGCGGTGATTCTGAATCGCACCCGCGAGGCCTCGATGATCCTGCCCGGCCAGTCGCTGCTGCTCTACGAGCTTTCCCCGGCCCTGTTCGCGGCAATCGCCGCCAACGAGGCCGAAAAGATGGCCCCGGCCGCCACCCTGGTAGACGTCCAGATGATCGGCGCCTCGGGCCGTATCTCGCTGGCCGGGGAAACCGCCGACCTGAGGAAGGCGCAGAAGCGTATCGCCGAGGTTCTGAAGGCGGTGAAGGGGCGGTGATTGACGATCCTGACAGCCAACCGGTGGCGTCAAATTGTCGAGCGGTCAAGCCGGGGTGGGACCAGCCGCGGCATATGCCAGCATTGGGATGCGGTATGCATTTCGTAAAACATTAAAAAATATGGTGAGCGCGACAGGATTCGAACCTGTGACCCGCTGATTAAAAGTCAGCTGCTCTACCAACTGAGCTACGCGCCCCCGATATGCGGGGCCGGGGCTTGGTGCCCGGCGAGGCCAGAACATAAGGATGGCGGCGCGCGGGGTCAATGGCTGTTTCCGGGGATGTTCGGTTCGTCCAGAACACTGTTTTCGATCCGAATTCGCCAGGCGAGCAGGCCGCCGTTGGCGAGCGAAAACAAAAAGGCTATCTCCCAGGCGCCAAAGGCGAGCGGAAGCACTGCGATTTCCGCGCCGACGATCAGATAATTGGGGTGCCGCAGCCAGCGGTAAGGCCCTCGTTTCGACAGCGGGGCGTTGGGCAATGCGATGACCCGGGTCGTCCAGTACCGTCCGAGGCTGGCGATGACCCACACCCGCAGGCCCTGCAGCACAACGAACATCGCCAGCAATATCCAAGACACGGACGCATTCGTCGGGACTCCGAAGAAGAGCGCCGCAAGCCAGGCCGCATGGAGCAACACGATAAGTGGGTAATGTCGGCCGCCGACCTCATGGCCGCCTTGCGCAAGCAGGCGCTTCTGGTTCCGTTGTGACAGGGCCAGTTCGCCAAGCCGCTGAAGCGCGACGGCGACAACGATCCACTGGACGAGGCCCATCTATTCGCCCCGTTCGAGAATCGCAAATCCGGCCGTGAAACCCGGTCCCAAACCACCGAGAAGTATCCGTCCCGCGCCATATTGAGCCAGTGTGCGCTCAAGGACGAACATGACGGTTGCCGCCGACATATTGCCGAAATCACGGAGCACCACCCGGCTATTTTCCAGGGCAGTTGCCGGAACGCCGAGCGCTTCCTCGAGCGCCGAGATGACCTTGACGCCGCCTGGATGCATTACGAACAGGTCGATATCGTCGACGGAGAGGTCATGAGCGGCAAGAAATCCGTCCGCGGCCTCGCGAAACTGCCGGCGGACAAGCGTGGGAATGTCGCGACTGAATAGAACCCCAAAGCCGTCATCCTCGACTTCCCAGCCCATCACGTCGAGCGAACCACGCCAGGTATGTTCGCCCCAGGCGGTTACCGCCGGCCCCTGCGCCTTGCAAGAAACAAGGGCTGCGGCCGCCCCGTCCCCGAACAGCGCCGTCGCCACGATATTGCTGTTGGACTGGTCGCGGGGCCGGAAGGTCAGACCGCAGAGTTCGACGACCAGGAACAGCCAGTATTGGTCCGGACTGGCCCGCGCCAGCGCAGCTGTTCGCGCCAGGCCAAGAACGCCGCCGGCGCATCCCAAGCCGAAAATCGGCAGGCGCTGCACGTCACGGCGGAAATTCATCCGTTCCATCAGGCGGGCGTCGAGGCTTGGTGTGGTCATACCGGTTGTGGAGACCACGACGATACCGTCGATCTGCTCCACCGCGATGCCCGAGCGCGCCAAGCATTCGCCCGCCGCGCGCTGAAGCAGTTCAAGAGCGGCTTGGACGAACAGGTCATGGCGTTCGGGCCAGCCGTGTGGCTGCAGATACCAAGCCAGCGGTACACAGGAATAACGGGTCTCGATGCCAGCATTCGCGTAGACCGTCCGCATGCGGTCAAAAGCCCCGGCACGGCCGGCGAAAATCTTCTCGGAGGCCGCGACGACATCCGGCTGGCGTATTTCGAAGGGTGGGACCGCCACAGCGACACTCGCAAGTCTGGGCGTCATGATTATTCACCTGGCAGATTGAAGCTTCATATTGATATACAGTTGGATCCGGTCACTATTGCCTTGGCTGGCTAAAGATTTCATCACAATATCGGGAGGGGACATGTTCGAGGGCTTCGAGCGCCGGCGCATCGATGCGGGCGAGGTGGAGATCAACGTGGCTGTCGGCGGCGAGGGGCCGCCGCTGCTGTTGCTGCACGGCTATCCGCAGAGCCATGTGATGTGGCGCAAGGTTGCGCCGGCGCTGGCCGAACGCTTTACCGTGGTGGTCACCGACCTGCGCGGCTATGGCGATAGCGGCAAGCCGGCCGGCGACGAGGCCCATGAAAACTACAGCAAGCGCCGCATGGCGCAGGACCAAGTGAATGTCATGGCCGCGCTGGGCTTCGACAGCTTCCAGGTCGCCGGCCATGACAGGGGCGGGCGGGTGACCCACCGCATGTGCCTGGACCATGGGACCCGCATCCGGCGCGCCTGCGTTATGGATATCGTGCCGACCCACACGATCTTCGCCAATCTGGGCAAGGACGTCGCCTACGGCTATTACCATTGGCTGTTCCTCGCCCAACCATACGACCTGCCCGAACGGCTGATCGGTTCCGACCCGCAGTTTTACCTGGAGCGCAAGCTCGGACATTGGAGCGCCGACATGGGCGGGTTCGAGGAAGAGGCGATGGCCGAATACCGCCGCTGTTTCAGCGACCCGGCCACCATCCACGCCAGTTGTGAGGATTACCGCGCCGCCATCACCATCGATCTGGAGCATGACGAGGCCGATTTCGACAACCGCATCGCCTGCCCGCTATTGGTGCTGTGGGGCGCGAAGGGGCTGATGCATAAGAATTACGACGTGCTGGAGACCTGGCGGGCCAAGGCCGGCGACGTCCAGGGGCGCGCACTCGACTGCGGGCATTTTCTGCCCGAGGAGGCACCGGAGGAGACATTGCGCGAAATGCTGGCTTTTTTCGAGGCCTGAACGCCCGGATTCTTTGGTAATTGTTATTGCGGTCCTATATATGAAGCCGCACGGGCCTTTCCGGACTTCAACGATGCATGAGGGTTTGCGTGGCAGACGATAAGGACAACGACAAGCTGAGGGATTCCGCCGAACCGGAAAATCCGGGACCGGCCGAAACGGATAAGGACGGTCACGAGGCGAAGCGCAGGAAGGCGCTGAGCTTTACCGGCCGCCTGCGCGCCTATTTCCTGGCCGGTATTCTGGTGACGGCGCCGCTGGCGATAACCATCGCGCTGGCCTCCTGGCTGATCGAATTCGTCGACAGCCGCATCGTCCCGCTGATCCCGCTGCGCTACAATCCCGACGTCTACCTCAAGGAATTACTGGGATACGAGATCGGCATCCCCGGCCTCGGCCTGATCGTGCTAATCGTCTTCATAACCCTGGTGGGCGCCATGACCGCCGGGTTCCTGGGGCGCTTCGTTATTCGACTCGGCGAAAACATGCTGAACCGCATGCCGGTCATCCGCGGCATCTACGGTGCCAGCAAGCAAATCCTCGAGACTGTCCTGAAGCACCAGTCGAAGGCCTTTCGCCAGGCGGTGCTGGTCGAATATCCGCGCCGCGGTATCTGGGCCGTCGCCTTCATCACAGGGCGCACCGAGGGCGAGGTGCAAAACCTGATCTCCGATGACCTGATCAATATCTTCCTGCCGACAACGCCGAACCCAACCTCCGGCTTCCTGCTGTTCGTGCCCAAGGAGGACATGATCCTGCTGGACATGTCGGTAGAGGAAGCCATCAAGAT
>DAOVHN010000609.1 GCA_030671915.1 Pseudomonadota bacterium | reverse complement strand
CGACGGGGCCGATTTGCCGTTCGCCGATACGATGGCCCACCTGCGCGGGTTGTTCGCCGAGGGCACCGCAATCATCGGCGTATGCGCCGCCGGCATCCTGATCCGCGCAGTGACCCCATTGCTGGCCGACAAGCGATCCGAGCCGCCGGTGATCGCCCTGGCCGAGGACGGCTCCGTCGCGGTGCCCCTGCTGGGCGGGCATCACGGGGCCAATCGGCTGGCCCGCCGGATCGCCGACATCCTGGGTGGCACCGCCGCCATCACCACGGCGGGCGATCTCGGCCTCGGCCTTGCGTTGGACGAGCCGCCGGAAGGCTGGACCGTCGCCAATCCGGATGTGGCGAAAGCCTTGGCCGCCGCCATGCTGGCCGGTGATTCCGTGCGGCTGGTTGTCGAGGCCGGCGATGACCCCTGGCCCGACCATGCGCCATTTTCCGACGCGGGCGACCTGACCCTGCTGGTCACCGACTGCGCCGGTCGTGAGAATAAGAAGACTCTGGTCGTCCATCCGCCAGTGCTGGCCCTGGGTGTGGGATGCGAACGCGGCGCCGATATCGCCGAACTGCGGGCCCTTATCGACGAAACCCTTGCCGAAGAGGGCCTGGCCCCAGGCGCGGTCGCGGCAATCGCATCGCTGGATTTGAAATCTGACGAAGAGGCAGTGCTGGCCTGCGCCGAACATCTTGGCCTCTCGGCGCGTTTCTTCACGGCGGCGGAACTGGAGGCCGAGGCCCCGCGTCTCGCCACCCCCTCGGAAACCGTCTTTCGCGAGGTCGGCTGCCATGGCGTGTCCGAGGGCGCGGCGCTGGCCCTTGCCGGCCCGGATGCAGAATTGATCATCCCAAAGCGCAAATCCGCCCGCGCCACCTGCGCCATCGCCCGCAGCCCCCGGCCGATCGATGCAGGCACCGCTGGAAAGGCCAAGGGCCGTCTCGCGGTGGTCGGCATCGGCCCCGGCGCCGGTGGCTGGCGCACGCCCGAGGCCACCGGCGCACTCGCCATGGCCGACGAGGTGGTGGGCTACGGCCTCTATCTCGATCTCGTCGGCGGCCTGATCGCCGGCAAGCCGCGCCACGGCTCGGAACTGGGCGAGGAGGAGGCGCGCGCGCGCATCGCCCTGGACCTGGCGGCGCAAGGCAAATCGGTTGCGCTGGTCTGTTCCGGCGATCCGGGCATCTATGCGCTGGCGACCCTGGTCTTCGAACTTCTCGATCGCGAAGCCCGGCCGGACTGGAATCGCGTCGAGGTCACGGTCATGCCCGGCATTTCCGCCCTGCAGGCGGCGGCCGCGCGCGCCGGCGCGCCGCTGGGCCACGATTTCTGCGCCATCTCGCTGTCGGACCTGCTGACCCCGCGCGAGACCATCCTCAACCGTCTGAAGGCGGCGGCCGAGGCAGATTTCGTCATCGCCCTCTACAACCCGCAAAGCAAGACCCGCCGCGAACTCCTGCCCCTGGCGAAGCAGATCCTCGCTACCGCCCGCCCTCCCGAAACCCCCGTCATCCTCGCCCGAAACCTCGGCCGCGCCGACGAAGCGGTCACCATCACCACCCTCGCGGATTTCGGCACCGAATCCGTCGACATGCTGACCCTCGTAATGATCGGCAACAGCCAGACGAGAGTCACCAAAGGCGGCCGGGTGTACACCCCGAGAGGATATAGCGACAAGAAGGAATAAGAAAAATTTACCGCAAAGGACGCAGAGGGCCGCAGAGGTACGCGGAGAAGTAAGAATGACGGAAAATGAAGTTGGCCAAGCGCTTATTGGATGCGCAATGTCTGTCCATTCAGGACTGGGGCCGGGTCTCCTCGAAAGTGCCTACGAAGGGTGTCTCTGCCATGAGCTTAGCAAGAATGATATAGCGTTTCGGCGTCAGGTTCCGCTGCCTGTGCGTTATGGCGGCCTGAAAATAGATAGTGGTTATCGCCTCGATATCCTATTGGATGAAAAGGTTGTCGTTGAAATCAAGGCGGTGGACAAACTCAATGATCTGCACCGGGCTTAACTCCTGACATACCTGAAACTCGGAAACTTCAGGCTTGGATACCTGCTGAATTTCAACACTGTTCGCATGCGCGACGGTCTCGTGCGAATGGTAAACGGATTGGACGATTAGATATGTTTTCCCGGCTCTTCTCTGCGAACCTCTGCGGATCTCTGCGTCCTCTGCGG
>DAOVHN010000141.1 GCA_030671915.1 Pseudomonadota bacterium | reverse complement strand
GAAGTACCGCACCGCATCGACCCTCTGGCCCGCTGCCTTGGCCTCCCCGAATTTCTCGACCTCGATCTGGGTGTGGCTCATCACCTTCAGAAGCTGCCTGTGCGACCAGACATCCGTTTCCAGCGGCGCGACGTTGAAGTCGCCGGTCAGAATCGCCGGCCGTTCCTGTTTTTTCAGCTGCTTCGACCAAGCCGCCATTTCGTCGATGAATTGAAGTTTGTGGGCGAATTTGTCATTGGTTTCCGGATCGGGCACGTCGCCACCGGCCGGGACGTATAGGCAATGCAGGTCGATGCCGTCGACCCGGACACCGAGATGGCGGCAATCGTCGCGGCCGCAAAAGGCGTAATCCTCCAGCCGTGTCAGCGGCAGGCGCGACAGGACGGCAACGCCATTATAACTCTTCATGCCACGAATTTCGATATGTTCATAACCCATTGTCGCGATGTCGTTTTTCGGAAACGTATCATCGACCACCTTGGTTTCCTGCAGGCAGATCACGTCCGGCGAACGCTGCGCAACGAGCTTTTCCAGCAACGGCAACCGCAGGCGGACGGAGTTCACATTCCAGGTAACGATACGCATAAGATTTTTGCCCCGTATGATATTGCGTTGATTTCTGCTTGAGACGGCGGTGTGACTTCACCCTTCGAGGCGCGTAGCGCCGTCTCGAAGGGTGAGGTCGCTGTGTGCCGGATAGAGAAGGGGAAAAAATAGCCGCCCAACCGCTTACGCTCAGGCGGCGTGGTTGCGGCCGCGGCCGCCCCGGCGCACGGTTCCGCCGCGCGAGGCGCGGCGTTGGCTGCAGGCCTCGCCGAAGGCGGCGAACATGGCGCGCGACAGCGGCCACTCCAGCGCCAGCGGATGTTCCGGATGCCACTGCACCGACAGGGCGAAACTCTCCGCGCCCTTGACGCTGACCGCCTCGACCACGCCATCGTCGCTGACGGCCTCGATCTCCAGCCGGTCGGCGACCCGGTCGATGGCCTGTTCGTGGAGCGAATTCACCATCACCTGCGTCTCGCCGCCGGACAAAGTATGCAGAACGCCGGCCGGCATCAGCGTTACGGGGTGCCGCTCCAGATAGCGTTCGTCATGGGGCCTGGTCTTGTCGGAGCGATGATCGTTTTTGCCGTCCACCTCCTGAACATTCTGGTGGAGCGTGCCGCCGAGCGCGACATTCAGCTCCTGGTGGCCGCGGCAGATCGCGAACAGCGGCAGGCCGGTCTCCAGCGCCGCGCCGATCAGGGGCAGGGTCGTTGCATCGCGCACCGGGTCGTGATGGGTGCCGGGCCGGCTCGCCTCGCCCTCGTAATGGTGCGGTTCCACATTCGACGGGCTGCCGGTCAGCATCAGGCCGTCCAGCTTGGCCGCGAGCTCGTTAGGGTCGTACCAGTCGCCAAGCGCCGGGATCATCAGCGGCATGCAATGCGAAGCGCTGGCTACCGCCATCAGGTATTTCTCGCCAACCTTGTGGAAGACGGCGCCTTCCTCCTGCGCCTCGACACAGCAGGGAACGCCCACAATGGGAAGCCCGTGTTCAGTCATTTTCTCAAACCCTCAAATAAAATTCGCCTGCCGGCCCATGGCCGAATCCCTATTCCTTCCTGCGATCGAACCTGTTGACATAGACAAACAGCGACTGGTCCAGCTTCTTGCCGTATAGCGGGTTAACCAGGGTCACCTGAATGCGCTGTGCCTGCGGGTCAAGCACGGTCCAGCTTTTTAGCGACAGGGGGTCCCGGTTGAATGTCAGCGTCACCCGGCCCAGGTCCGGCTTGCCCGAATCGGCGACCTCGACCTTGACCATCGATCCTTCTTCCTTGAACCCGGTCAGGATCAGCCCTTCCGACAGCGAGAAATTCTCGCGCAGCAACAAATCGGCCGGTGTCTGCGACAGCGGCAGATAGGTAACCTGCTCCAGTTCATTGTCCACATAGATGAAGAAGGTGCCGTTCGAAATCAGCAGGTAGGGGACTGGCGGCTCGTACTCGAAGCGCATGCGTCCGGGCCGCTGCAGGTAGAGGGTTCCCCTCGCAAAACCGCCACCGCCACTCATTTGCACGAAATCGGCCTCGATCGTCGTAATATCGTTGACGAAGGCCTCGATTTTCGAGACCAGCGCCTGTTGCTCGGTGGTTAGTGTCACCGGGCGTGGCGCCGCAGCCCGCGCCGGTGGCATGGCCGCCAGCAGAAGCGCGCCGGCGACGGCCAGTATTCCCAATGAAAATCTAATGGCCGCCTCCGCCCGCCAGGACTTCGCGTTTGCCGACATGATTCGCGGGGCTGACAACACCTTGCTTCTCCATTCGTTCGATAATCCGGGCGGCCCGGTTATATCCTATCTGCAGATGACGCTGGACGAAGCTCGTCGAGGCCCGGCCTTCCCGGACCACCAGCTCGACCGCCTGCTGGTACAACTCGTCGCCGCCATCGTTGCCCCCGCTGTCGAAGGCGGCTTCCTCGTCCTCTTCGGTAATGCTCTCGATATAGATAGGCTCTCCCTGGTCGCGAAGGAAGTCCGCAACGGCCTCTACCTCGGAATCGCCAACAAATGGCCCATGAATCCGCGAAATTCGGCCACCGCCCGCCATATATAGCATGTCGCCCTGGCCCAGTAGCTGTTCGGCGCCCTGTTCGCCCAGAATCGTGCGGCTGTCGACCTTCGAGGTGACCTGGAAGCTGACCCGCGTGGAGAAGTTGGCCTTGATCGTACCGGTGACCACATCCACCGACGGGCGCTGGGTCGCCATGATCAGGTGAATGCCGGCCGCGCGCGCCATCTGCGACAGGCGCTGGATCGCGGCCTCGATCTCCTTGCCGGCTACCATCATCAGGTCGGCCATCTCGTCGACCACGACGACGATATACGGCAGCGGCGTCAGTTCCAGCGGCTGGTCCTCGTGTACCGGCCGGCCCGTTTCCGAATCGAAGCCGGTCTGGACCTTGCGCATCAGCACCTCGCCCTTGCGGCGGGCCTCCACTAGGCGTTTGTTGTAGCCCTCGACATTGCGCACGCCCAGCTTGGACATGGCGCGGTAGCGCTCCTCCATTTCCCGCACGGTCCATTTCAGCGCCACGATGGCCTTCTTGGGTTCGGTTACCACCGGTGTCATGAGATGCGGAATATCATTATAGATCGACAGTTCCAGCATCTTGGGATCGATCATGATGAATTTGCAGGTCTCCGGCGGCAGCCGGTACAGCAGCGACAATATCATGGCGTTGAGGCCGACCGACTTGCCGGCGCCCGTGGTACCCGCGACCAGAAGATGTGGCATGCGCGCCAAATCGACGACCACTGGCGTCCCGCCGATATCCTTGCCCATCACCAGCGGCAGTGCCGCGTTGTTTTGCTCGTAAGCGCGCGAGGCGATCAGTTCGCGCAGGAAAACGGTCTGGCGCCTGGCATTGGGTAGTTCTATGCCCATGACGCTGCGGCCGGGAATCGTTGCGATGCGCGCCGAAATCGCACTCATGGAGCGCGCAATGTCGTCCGCCAGGCCGATGACCCGGCTGGTTTTGATGCCGGGCGCCGGCTCCAGCTCATAAAGCGTTACCACGGGACCAGGCCGGACCTTTACGATCTCGCCCCGGATTCCGAAATCCGCCAGCACCTGCTCCAGCAAGCGCGCGTTCTGTTCCAGCGCCCCCGGCGTCTGGGCCGTATTGCGTCCGACGTTCTCGGGCACCGCCTGCAGCAGATCCAGCGGTGGCAGTTGGAACTCACCATCGGGACCCGATAGTCTCAGCGCCGACTGGCTCGCTCTGGCAGGCCGTTTCGCGGGCTTTGTTTTTGCCAGGCGGCTCTGCCTCGGCCGCGGATCGATTGGCGGCGCTGCCGGATCGGCCACACCAAGATAAGGTTCCGCGCGGCCGGCCGGTTCCTCGGGCCATGCCACGGGCCCGGTTCGGCGGCGCCTCGGCGTTTCCTTCGGCGTGCGGCGCACCGCGCCGACCAGCCCGGCCCGCCGGTCCCACCCGGCGCGCCATTCGGCCAGGCTATAGCTCATCAGCCAGACAGTCGCCGCCAGGGCAGCGGCGCCCGCAACCATGCCGACGATCAGCGGGTCGGTCAGCACGCCGCGCCCGCCACCCATTGCCGCAAGCCAGACCATGAGTTGCCGTCCGACCAGTCCGCCCAGCCCCGGACTCAGGAGGGGCCAGGCCTCCGGCACGGGGGCCGCCTCGAAGGCCAGTGCGGCAACCATCAGCGTCAGCATCAGCGCGGCGATGCGATGCGGCGCGCGGGGCACGGCCTGCCGGCGCAAGAGGCGCAGGCCCCAGGCAATGAACGCAACGACGGCCACCGACGCCGCCAGCCCGAATGTCTGTAGCGCCAGGTCCGCGGCAACCGCACCTGGATAGCCCAGCAGGTTGTTGACCTTGCCGCCACCCGCAGTATTGAAGGACGGGTCCGACGGGTCGAAGCTGGCCATCGCCAGCACCAGCCCGATGGCCAGCGCGACGAGGATCAGCCCCGACAGTTCAAACACCCGCCGGCGCATGAAGTCGCCGATACCCGCGGGAAGAAGCGCGGTTTGCCGTCGCGGGGCCATTAGCGCTCCAGCGCCGCGGCCAGCCGGGTCAATCCAGCCTCCGCGGTGTCGGTGTCATGGACCAGGGCGACGCGGATATAGCGGTCGCCGGGGTTTTCGCCGGTCGCCGGATCCTCGCGGCTCATATAGCCGCCCGGCATGACCTTGATGGCGCCATGGCGCCAGGCCTTTACCGTCGCCGCCTCGCCGTCGCCGACGTCAAGCCACAGGAAAAACCCGCCCGGCGAGTCGTTGTAGCCGGCGCGATTGCCGAGGATGCGTTTGGCCATATCGAACAGCCGGTCGTAATGGGCCCGGCTTTCCACAACATGGGCCTCGTCGCGCCACAGGGCCGCCGCCGCGGCCTGCACCGGCCCCGGAACCTGCGCCCCGCCGTAGGAGCGCACCCGAAGCAGCCGGGCGATCGCTTCTTCGTCGCCGGCGACGAACCCGGCGCGCAAGCCCGGGGCGTTCGAGCGCTTGGACAACGAATGGAAAACGAGAAGGTTGGACATGTCGCCGTCCATCGCCGCGCAGGCCTGCAGCCCGCCGGGCGGTGGCGAGCCGCGCCAGATCTCCGAATAGCACTCGTCCAGCGCCAGCAGGAAATCGTATTCGCGCGCCAACCGGATCAGGCTTTGCAATTGGTCGAGCGAGGCAACCGCGCCTTGTGGATTGCCCGGAGTGCAGAGATAGACCAGCGATGTGCGGGCTAGCAGGGCCGGGTCCAGCGACGCGTAGTCCGGCAAAAAGCCAGTTTCCGCCGTGGCCGCGACAGGCACGGGGTCGGCGCCGGCCAGGACCGCGGCGCCGTTATAGACGTGGTACATCGGGTTTGGCATCAGGATTGCCGGCCGGCCATCGCCGTTCGCCGTACCCCGGGACGGTACGGCGGTCAGCGCGGTCTGGAACAGGATTTCGCGCGTGCCGCAGCCGGCGATGAGATGGCGGGCCGGGTCGATCATGCCTTCCGGCAGCCCGTAGCGCCGGGTCAGCCAATCCGCGGCCGCCC
The DNA here is from genome assembly GCA_030671915.1 of Pseudomonadota bacterium. GTDB lineage: Bacteria > Pseudomonadota > Alphaproteobacteria > UBA8366 > JADFVY01 > JADFVY01. The sequence continues at coordinate 1,107 of DAOVHN010000141.1, read as the reverse complement.
GGCGGTAATCGTCGGATCCCTGTACCGGCGGATAGCGGTTCCACAGATGGGCGTTGCGGGCGATTTCCTCGGCCACGAAATCCGGTTGCGGCAGTTGCGGCTCGCCGATCTGCATCATGATTGGCGACAGCCCCTCGGCCGCGGGCACGCCTTCCAGCAGCAGTCCGAGCCGCTGAAAGGGGTAGTCGCCAAGAAGGTCCAAACCGGGATTATCACGCATGCCTTAACCAATAAATCAAACGCCTTAACCAATAAACAAAATGCCGCCGCGGTAATGCGCGGCGATGCGTACAAAACAGAAACTCTTGCGGCGGGATAGTAGTCATCCGCGGGCTATGGCGCAATGCCGCAAAGCCAGTCTGCCCCGTGATCGCGGCGGAATTGTGTTCCATCCGTCTTCGCGGAGGCCGTTGTCCGCGCGCCGGAGCATAAATAGAAAAAGCCCCGACGCACAATGCGCCGGGGCCTTCCCCACTGGTCGATCTCCGGGGTGTATCAACCGAAGGTCTGCGAACCCCGACCGAATTCCGGATAGGCTTCAAGGCCGAGTTCCGCCTTGTCGAGGCCGAGATCCTCTTCCTCTTCGCTGACCCGGATGCCGATCGTTAGCTTCATGGCGAACCAGACGATGCCGCTGGCGATCGATACGAAGGCGCCGATGGCCAGGATGCCTATGATCTGAGTGCCGATATTGCCGGTGCCGAAGATGCCCACGGCCAGCGTGCCCCAGATGCCCGCGAACAGATGCACCGGGATTGCACCGACCACGTCGTCGATCTTCAGCTTGTCCAGGAACGGCACCGCGAAGACCACGATAAGACCGCCGACACCGCCGATGATCATCGACAGAAAGTGGTTCTGCAGGTCCGGGCCCGCCGTGATGGAGACCAGCCCGGCCAGCGCGCCATTCAGCGCCATGGTGAGGTCGACCTTGCCGTAGACGAGTTGCGTCGTCAGCATCGCAACCACCACGCCCGCGGCCGCGGCCATGTTGGTGTTGACGAAGACAATCGACATCGCCGTTGCGTCCATGGCCGAGCCCAGCGCGAGCTGAGAGCCGCCGTTGAAGCCGAACCAGCCGAGCCACAGGATGAAAGTGCCCAGCGT
>DAOVHN010000432.1 GCA_030671915.1 Pseudomonadota bacterium | reverse complement strand
TCATCGGGAGTCGCGCCGATGCCCAGCAGAGTAATCACCGCGTACCGGCCGTCCCTGGAAAGCTGGACTTGCGGGCCTTCGAAAAAGACCAGCGGCGGGCCCTCGGCGAACAGGTCGGGCTCGACAAGTGGCCGGTCCGACTCTATAGCCACGCGCAGGCTCACCCCGTCCTCAACGGACTTGAAGACGGCCTGCTCGACGGAAACGCCGATCGAAACAGCGGACACCGGGACCCTGGCCCGGAAACGGTCAATCAACGCGCCGAAAGGCGTCGCATCGGCGGGCCCGGCGGGGATGTCCAGCACAAGCGTCTCGTCGCCGGGGATGCATATTTCCTTGCAGGTAAGATAGGTTACCCTGGCGCGCAGGCTGACTGTCTCGCCAACCTGCGCCAGCCGTACATTCAGCGGAAAGACAACCTCGTCCTTGTAACCCACCGCCTCGATACCGAAAATCTTGAAGCGGACCGGCGCGGGCCAGAGGAATTCGACGTCTTCGATGCCCGTGGATTGGCTCCAGTCGACCTCGGGCGGGTAGCCCGTCGTGCCGGCGGAGCGCCAGTAGACCTTCCAACCCGGGTCCATGCGGAATTGCAGGCCGAGACGCAGTTCCGCCAGATCGCCTGTTCCCGCGGCGGCGGAGATCAGACGCAGTTTGGTCTCGCTGTTAATGCCCGCCCAGTCGCTGGCATGGGGTTCCGCCGCCTGCGCGGGCGCCGCGAGGAACCCCGCCGCCAGCATTGCAAAAGCCAGCCAGCGCCGGGCCCGGCGGGCGATCATGTCATGTAACCTGTTCATGCCGTTGGATATATAGGGTTTCACGGGCGATTTGTCGTCACATTCGTGTGTCATTGTCCTGATTCGGCGGCCAGGCGCCGCGCCAGCGAGCGCCCGGAGGCCCGTTCGGCGGCGCTGAGCCGGGATTCCAGCTTGGCCGATTCCTTCAGGGCCTCGGCGTGGCCGTTTTTGGCGGCCAGCGTAAACCAGGCGTAGGCGCGCACCCGGTCGAGCCGGATCCCGTCATGGGGTGTGGCGTACATCCGGCCAAGCGCATATTGCGAAGAAGGTTCGCGCTGGCGCGCTGCGCGGGCGAACCAGTGTTCGGCCTTCCGATAGTCCGCCGCCTTGCCCCCGCCGTAATAATGCACCCCCAGATTATACTGCGCCTGGGGATGGTCCTGTTCCGCCGCCTGGCTGTACAGCCTTACGGCCAGCGGCACGTTTCGCGGCACGTCCCTGCCCTTCATATAGATATTTCCCAGGGTGAACTGGGCCAGCGGATAGCCCGCGTCAGCCGCGCGGCGGTACCATTGCATCGCCTGATCGACGTCGCGCGGCAGGCCGCGTCCTGTCTTGTACATGGTGGCCAGAACGTACTGGGCTTCGGCGTGGTCGTTATCGGCCGCCTGCCTGTAATGGGGCGCCGCCGCCGCCATGCGGCCCTCGCGCGCCAGCGACATCGCCTCGCGGAAGGCCTTTTTCGCCACGACCGGGTCGACCGCCACTGGCGCCGGGGGCGGATCGACCCGTGCGGCCCCGCCCGCCGCGCAACCGGCCAGCAGTCCGATCGCCAGTATCGCCGGTAGAATTCGCGCTGTTCGCCGTGCTGTGGTCATATTTTTCCGATATCGTATTTCGAGGCGTTGTAGTTTAACCCTGCCGGCCCGCCGCGGCCAGAGATGCGTGGCAGGCAGTTTTCGATCGGCTTGACCATTGTTTAACACGCGGCGTTTACTATTCTATAAATGTACGGGGAGACTCCCCAATGTGGACGGTTGTCCACAAAAACACGGAAAATAGGGTTTGCCGAGGCGAAATTGGCGCGAAAAGATGAAAATACTGGTTACCTGACAGGGCAATTGCTGATTGCCATGCCGCAGCTGCAGGATACGCGATTCGAACGCTCGGTAATCTATCTGTGCGTCCATAACGAAGACGGCGCCATGGGGCTGATGGTAAACCGCCTGTCACAGGAGCTGGACTTCCCCGACCTGATGGAGCAGGTGGGCATCGAGCTGAAATCCGAGGCCGTCTCCATGCCGATCCATATCGGCGGGCCCGTGGATACCGGCATGGGTTTCGTTCTGCATACCAGCGACTACGAGCAGGCCAACACCATCAAGGTCAACAGCTCGATATCGTTGACCCATACGGTCGAAATCCTGAAAGACATCGCCGAGGGGCGCGGCCCGCGGCAGGCCATGCTGGCACTGGGCTATGCCGGCTGGGGCGCCGGACAGCTGGACGGAGAAATCCACGAAAATTCCTGGCTTAACGTCCCGGCCGACGAGTCGCTCATTTTCGACGACGTACAGCAGGACAAATGGCAACGTTCGATTGCCAAGCTGGGTGTCGACATCTCGCTGTTGTCCGGCGAAGCGGGACACGCCTGACCATTTCACGCCCTGGAGCCCGCCTCCTTCAGTTTAAATAGTGACAAACCGCCGAATTTCGGTGCAGCATGCCGGCCAACGTAAACTTCGGCGGAGCGAGTTCGGCATGACGAGCGGCAACGGCGCATTGCGGGCACGCAGGCAGGGGGGCGGCACGCCCGTTCTGCGGGATTGGGGCTCGAACGCGGAATACGGGGTGTTGCGCGATGTGCTGCTGGGGCCGGTCGAGAGTTTTTCCTGGATGGAGACCAACGCCCAGTACAGCTCCATCGTGCGCGACACCCAGCGCAAGGGAGTGGGCTTCGACAAGCAACTGGCCATGCGCCAGCACCGCGAGATGGTCGATGCCTATGAGGACGCAGGCGTGACGGTGCATGCGCTGGACATCAACAACGACACGCCCTACCAGGTCTATACTCGCGATTCCAGCTTCATGACGCCCTATGGGGCGGTGGTCTGCCAGCTCGCCAACCCGCGCCGGCGCGGCGAATATGCCGAGGTTTTGCGGTTCTACCTCAACAACAACATCCCGATCTACGACATGGTCAGCGCCGGTAATTTCGAGGGCGGTGACTTCAACATGATCGAACCGGGCGCCGTGCTGGTCGGCTATACCGGCCTGCGCTGCGAGGAGGTCGCGGCGCGGCAGGTCGGCGGCTGGTTCGAGGACGAGGGCTGGGAGGTCAAATACGCACCGATCGACGGGTTCTACGTCCATATCGACCTGATGGTCTGCATGCTGGCCGAAAAACTGGCGGCGGTCTGCCTGGAAACCACCGAACCGGATGTCGTG
>DAOVHN010000611.1 GCA_030671915.1 Pseudomonadota bacterium | reverse complement strand
TCGGCGCCGGTATCGGTCGCCGTGGCGCTGGCCGACAAGATCGACACGCTGGTCGGCTTCTGGGCGATTGACGAAAAACCGACGGGATCGAAGGACCCTTACGCGCTACGCCGCGCCGCGCTGGGCGTGATCCGGCTGGTTATCGAGAACGGGCTGCGGGTCAATCTGCTCCCCGCCTTCGGCGCCGGTTTTGACGATTACCCCGCTTCGGTAACCGGAGAGACTGAGAAAGGTTCGGTTTGCAACGACCTCCTCTCCTTCTTCGCCGACCGCGTGGCGACGCACTTGCGCGGCGAGGGGGTGCGGCACGACCTGATCGCCGCGGTCTTCGCGCTGGGCGGAGAGGACGATCTGGTGCGGCTGCTGGCGCGCGTCGCGGCGCTGCAGGATTTTATTTCCAGCGAGGATGGCGCAAACCTGTTGACCGCCTTCCGCCGCGCGGCCAACATCCTCAGGATCGAGGAGAAGAAGGATGGTGTCTCCTATGACGAGGCGCCGGATTCGGGAGGATACGCGCAGGACGAGGAGGCGGCCCTGGGCCGCGCGCTCGAAGCGGCGTCCGCCGCCGTCGCCAAGGCGGTCGAGCAGGAAGAATTCACCAGCGCCATGGCGGCGCTGGCGGCATTGCGGGGGCCGGTCGATGAATTTTTCGACGCGGTAACCGTTAATGCGGAGGATGCGGATTTGCGGGTCAACCGGCTGCGGCTGCTGTCGCGAATCCGCGCCACCATGGGTTTGATCGCGGATTTCAGCCAGATCGAGGGATAGCGGGACGAACATGAGCAAGTGGGTTTACGAATTCGGCGACGGGGCGGCCGAGGGCCGGGCCGACATGCGCGAGCTGCTGGGCGGCAAGGGCGCCAATCTGGCGGAGATGTGCCATCTGGGGCTGCCGGTGCCGCCGGGCTTCACGATTACGACCGAGGTCTGCACCTGGTATTACCGGAACGGCAATACCTATCCGGACGGCCTGACGGATCAGTTCGACGCCGCCGTCGCCGGCATCGAGAGCAATGTCGGCGGCATGAAGTTCGGCGACAAGACATCCCCGCTGCTGGTGTCCGTGCGCTCGGGCGCGCGGGCATCGATGCCGGGCATGATGGACACGGTGTTGAACCTGGGCCTCAACGACGAGACCGTCGAGGGCCTCGCCGCGAAGAGCGGCAATCCCCGCTTCGCCTATGACAGCTATCGCCGCTTCATCCAGATGTATTCCGCGGTCGTGCTGGGCGTCGAGCATTACTTTTTCGAGGAACTCCTGGAGCTCCACAAGGAAGAGCGCGGGGTGATGCTCGACACCGAACTGGACGCCGGTGCGCTAAAGGACCTGGTAGCCGCCTACAAGGCGCGGGTCGAGGAGGAACTCGGCAACCCCTTTCCGCAGGATCCGAAGGAACAGCTGTGGGGCGCCATCGGCGCCGTGTTCGGCAGCTGGATGACCCCGCGCGCGGTGACCTACCGCCGGCTGCACGACATCCCCGCGGAATGGGGCACCGCGGTCAATGTCCAGGCTATGGTGTTCGGCAATATGGGCGAGGATTGCGCCACCGGAGTCGCCTTCACCCGCGACCCCTCGACCGGCGAGAACGCCTTCTATGGCGAGTATCTGGTCAACGCCCAGGGCGAGGACGTGGTGGCCGGTATCCGCACGCCACAGGAACTGACCGTTGCCGGAAAAACCGCCAACGGCTCCGACCTGCCGGCAATGGAAGAGGTGATGCCGGAGGTATTCGGCCAGCTTGACGATATTCGCGGCAAACTGGAAACCCATTACCGCGACATGCAGGATATCGAATTCACCGTCCAGAAGAACAAACTGTGGATGCTGCAGACCCGCAACGGCAAGCGCACCACCCAGGCCGCCTTGCGAATCGCGGTGGAGATGGCGGACAGCGGCCTGATCGATCGGCCCACCGCGGTCAGCCGGATCGAGCCCAACGCGCTGGACCAGTTGCTGCATCCAACCCTGGACCCGGCCGCCGAGCGCCGGATCATCGCCAGGGGCCTGCCCGCGTCGCCCGGCGCGGCATCGGGCAAGGCGGCGTTCACCGCCGACGAGGCCGAGGCCGAGGCGGCGAAGGGCGAGCGCGTCATCCTGGTGCGCACCGAGACCAGCCCCGAGGACATCCACGGCATGCATGCCGCGCAGGGCATCCTGACAACG
>DAOVHN010000704.1 GCA_030671915.1 Pseudomonadota bacterium | reverse complement strand
GTATGGGGCGGAATTCCTCGTCAATGATCCCGGTAATCAGTTCCGGGCGCCTGGTGCGCAGTATGCGGCTCAAGGGCAGCATTCCCAAGGGCCGGTGCGCCGGGTCGACAACGATAAGATCGTAGAAATCGTCAGGCATCTCGGCGTCGGAGCGCATATAATCGATGGTCTCGCCAACGGTCCAGACGGACGGGACCGCCACCACCTCGCGCCGCATCAGGCGGCCGGCGCTGTCCTCGGGCCAGGCCAGCGCCTGTTCGTAGAGCACACGCTCGCCGGCAGGAATGGCGTCGAGAAGCTCCTTCTGATCGGCCTCGTCCAGATCCTCGATCAGGTCGATGGCGTCGTCGGATTCCAGCTCGGTGACGACGGCGGCGAGCTGGCCGGTATCCAGCAGGCCGAGCATTTCCTCGCGCACCGTTTCGTCGAGGTGGGACACGACCTCGGCGTCCAGCTGGTCGCCGATGGCCTGGATGACGACGATACGGTCGGTCGAGCCGAGATGTTCCAGCAGGTCGGCGAGGTCGGCGGCATGCAGGTCCGCGACCAGCGCGGGAATGTCCTCGCGCCGCTCTTCCTGGGCCGCCAGCCTGATGTCGCGAACGAGATCGTCGGTCAGGCCATAGAGCCCTTCCAGCTCGTTGTCGCGCTCGCCCGGCGCTTGCCCGGTCTCGTTCTCGGGGCCGGTTTCGCTCATCTGATCCTGCCGCTTTCCTCCTCCTCGGCCTGGGCGTCCACCACGGCCAGCGCCGACATATTGACGATACCACGCGTCGTGACCGAAGGCGTGAGGATATGTATCGGCCTGGCCATGCCCAGCAGGATCGGCCCCACCGACAGCCCGTCGCCCAGCACCTTCAACAGGTTATAGGAGATGTTGGCGGCGTCCAGCGACGGCATGATCAACAGGTTGGCGCTGCCTTCCAGCCGGCAATCGGGGAAATGGCGGCCACGGATATCCTCGAGGAGCGCCGAATCGGCGTGCATTTCGCCCTCGACCTCCAGGCCGGGATGTTCCTGCTGCAGCATCGATACGGCCTGCTTCATCCTGCGCGCGGAATCCGATTCCACCGAACCGAAGTTGGAATGGGACAGCATGGCGATCTTCGGCTCGATCCCGAAGCGCCGCACCTCCTCGGCCGCCAGCATGGTCATCTCGGCGATGCCGGGCGCGTCGCGTTCGCGATGGACATGGGTGTCGGCGATGAAATAAGTGCCCTTGTCGAGGATCAGCACCGTCAGCGCGGCGACGGTATCGGAGCCCTCGCGCATGCCGACGGTATCCAGTACATGGCGCAGATGGCGCTGATAGCGCCCGACCGCGCCGACGATCGCGGCGTCGACCTCGCCCCGGCGCAGCATCAGGCCGGCGATCACGGTGGTGCGGGTGCGCACGACGGCGCGGGCATAGTCCGGCGAGACGCCGTTGCGCGCCTGCAGGTCGTGATAGAGATTCCAGTATTCTTCGTAGCGCGGGTCGTCCTGCGGGTCGCAAAGCTCGAAATGCTCGTCCGGTTTCAGCCGCAGGCCAAGCTTTTCGATCCGCGATTCCACGACACGCCGGCGGCCGACCAGGACCGGCCGGACCAGCCCCTCGTCCACCACCACCTGAACCGCGCGCAGCACGCGCTCTTCCTCGCCCTCGGCATAGACCACGCGTTTGGGGGCGGCGCGCGCCGCGGTGAAGACCGACTTCATCAGGAAGCCGGAGCGGAAGACGAACCCCGAAAGCTGTTCGTGATAGGCGTCGAAATCCTTGATCGGCCGCGTC
>DAOVHN010000025.1 GCA_030671915.1 Pseudomonadota bacterium | reverse complement strand
CGGCCAGCTTCGCTGATATGAAGGTAAAGCCCATCCAGTTGCTGAGCCATCCGCCGATGAAGTTGTCGGGGACCGCTCTCAGAATCGCGTAGAAAGGCAGATAGTACCATTCAGGCACGATATGCGCCGGCGTCTGCATCGGGTTCGCCTTGATGTAATTGTCCGGCTCGCCGAAGAAGTTCGGCGCGAAGAACACGAAGGCGGCGAAGACGAACAGGAACAGCACCAGCCCCACCGAATCCTTGGCGGTGAAGTAGGGATGGAAGCTGACCGTATCGCGCGGCGACTGAACCTCGATGCCCGCCGGATTGCTGGAGCCGGTGACATGCACCGCCACCACATGCAGCGCGATCACGGCGAAAATGACGAAGGGCAGCAGAAAGTGCAGCGCGTAGAAGCGGTTCAGGGTCGGGTTGTCGACCGAGAAGCCGCCCCACAGCCAGGTCACGATCCAGTCGCCGACGAAGGGAATGGCCGAGAACAGGTTGGTGATGACGGTGGCGCCCCACAGGCTCATCTGGCCCCAGGGAAGCACATAGCCCAGAAAGGCGGTCGCAAACATCAAGAGGAATATGACCACGCCCAGCATCCACAGCAATTCGCGCGGCGTCTTGTAGGAGCCGTAATAGAGGCCACGGAAAATATGGATATAGACGACGATGAAGAACATCGATGCGCCGTTCATATGGATGTAGCGCAGCAGCCAGCCGTAATTCACGTCGCGCATGATGCGCTCGACGCTCTCGAAGGCCATGTCCACATGCGCCGTATACTGCATGGCCAGCATGAGGCCGGTGACGATCATCACCACCAGCACGACGGCAGCCAGCGCGCCGAAGTTCCACCAGTAATTCAGGTTCTTCGGCATCGGGAACTGATTGTACTCGTGATCCAGATAAGTGAAGACGGGCAGACGCTCGTCCACCCAGCGTATCACGGGATTGTTGAATTCGGTCTTGGTCGCCATCGTCGTGCCCCCTTAACCGATACGAACGGTGCTGTCGTCGAGGAAAATATAGTCCGGCACCTCAAGATTCTTCGGCGCCGGGCCCTTGCGAATTCGGCCGGAGGTGTCGTAATGCGACCCGTGGCAGGGGCAGAACCAGCCGCCATATTCGCCGGTCGGCTCGCCGGGTTTCTGGCCCAGCGGGATGCAGCCCAGATGGGTGCAGACACCGACCATGATCAGCCACTCCGGCTGCTGGACACGTTCTTCGTCCAGCTGCGGGTCTTTCAGGTCGGCCTGCTTGACCGCGCGGGCCACCTCGATCTCCTCGGGCGTGCGGCGGCGGATGAATACCGGCTTGCCGCGCCATTTCACGGTGATGCTCTGGCCTACCTGGATGGGGCCGAGATCGACCTCGATGCTGGACAGCGCCAGCACATCGGCCGCCGGATTCATGCTGTCGATAAGGGGCCAGGCGAAGGCCGCCGCGCCAACCGCGCCGACGCTCAATGTCGCCAGGTAAAGGAATTCGCGCCGTCGTGCGCCTTCCTCGTCCGATTCCGGCGTCTGAACCTCGTCCGCCATGCTTCTATCCTCGTCAATGGGTGTATGCCCGCGGGCCGCAGGCAAGCCGAAAAATTGTCTTCGTGGCGCTGCGACGGGCACTATCCCGCCGCGCCGCGCACCGTATAATGCAAAATAGTCGCGAAAGCAAAGCCCGCGACGGCTAATTTCAACAAATTTGCGGCAACTGCGACGATGCGCCTCGCTCTCTACCAACCTGATATTCCCCAAAATACCGGCGCCATACTTCGTCTGGCCGCCTGCCTGGGGGTCGATGTCGACATTATCGAACCCTGCGGTTTCGTCTGGTCCGACAAATATCTGCGCCGCGCCGGCATGGATTACCTGGACCGGATCGCCCCGGTTCGCCATCGATCATGGGACGCTTTTCGGGAAAAACGCATGGCTGCGGGCGGGCGTCTGATATTGTTGACGACGGGAGGGTCGATCCCTCATACCCGTTTCGCCTTCCACGCCGATGACTGCCTGTTGCTGGGGCGCGAAAGCGCCGGCGTGCCGGACGAGGTGCACGAGGCCGCCGACGCGCGGGTCCGGGTTCCCATGACCGCCGGCATGCGGTCGATCAATGTGGCGATGGCGGCGGCGATCGTGCTGGGCGAGGCCCTGCGCCAGACCGGCGGATTTCCGGAGGAAGATGAATAGAGATGATTGATACGGAACAGCGCAAGGAAACGGCCCGCGTCTGGTTTACGGAACTGCGCGATCAAATCTGCGCCGCCTTCGAGGCGCTGGAGGACGAGCTGGCCGGCCCTCTCTCGGATCGCCCGGCCGGCCGCTTCGAGCAAACGCCATGGGAGCGCCCCGACCCTGCCGGCAAGGGCGGCGGCGGCGTTATATCGGTGATGCGCGGGCGCGTATTCGAAAAGGTCGGCGTCAATATCTCCACCGTCCATGGCGAATTTTCCGAGGAATTCCGCGAACAGATCCCAGGCGCAAAGGAAGATCCCCGTTTCTGGGCCAGCGGCATATCGCTGGTCGCCCATATGCAATCGCCCCTGGTGCCGGCGGTGCATATGAACACAAGGCATATCGTGACCACGAAGGCCTGGTTCGGCGGCGGGACGGATTTGACGCCGACGGTCCCCGACGAGGCCGACACCGAATTCTTCCACGCCGCGTTGAAGGCCGCCTGCGACGCCCATGATCCCGGCTATTACCCGAAATTCAAGAAATGGTGCGACGAGTATTTTTTCCTGAAGCACCGCAACGAGGCGCGCGGCGTCGGCGGGATTTTCTACGATAACCTGGAGGGTGACTGGGAGGCGGATTTCGCCTTCACCCGGGATGTGGGCAAGGCCTTCCTGCGGGTCTATCCCGAGATCGTGCGCCGCCACATGAACCGGGAATGGACCGCGGAGGAGCGCGAGCACCAGCTCGTCCGGCGCGGGCGGTATGTGGAGTTCAATCTGCTTTACGACCGCGGCACGAAGTTCGGCCTGATGACCGGCGGCAATGTTGACGCGATCTTGATGTCCATGCCCCCCAAAGTACACTGGCCATAACCCTCGTATAGGTCTAACCTTTACCTTTCATGCACGGAATCTACCCATGTTTCGCTGGAAATGGATCGATTTGCGCGTTCGGGCCCTGGTCTGGGCCACGCTGTTCATGGTCGCGGCGCCCGCCGCCGCCGACACCCTGCCCGAAGAGTTCCTCGGCAAATTCCGCGGGTCCGTGACCGGCAACGTGGGCGAGGTCGAAGGGGACTTCAACATGGTGTCCAGCATCAGGCGCGGCGGTTTTACAGTGGCCTGGTCGCCCAACAACAGCGCCGGTTTCGAGGCGTCGGACCAAAAGAACGTCTTCCACGCACGTTCCAGGGGAAGGCTTCTCGAAGGCGTACCCGCCTTCTGGGCCCGCCTGGCGGACGGCAAGCTGCTGGTCTATTCGATGCAGATCGATTCTCACGGCGGCTATGACATATATACTTTTATCTACATACCGGCGGCAGACGGTCTGGACATGACCATCCGCCATCTTCGCAGCGGGTCGGAACCGCTGGAAGCGAGTGCCCGGTTGAAACGCTATGACCGCTGAACGCAAATACCTTCCCGTCCTTGCCGCGATCCTGGCGGTCCTGCTGCTCGTGGCGCCGCCCGCAAAGGCCGACGACCAGGACTCCAACGTCGAGGATTTTTTCGGCGCCTATGTCGGCGATGCCGTGATCGAGGGGACCATGCAGTTCCGCGATATAATCGTCAGCATCGAGCCGATCAGGAACGGCTTTTCGATCTACACCTCGACCGTGATTCGCACCGGCCCGAAACGCGCAACCAGGGACGTGAAATGGCGTGCGGAAACCCAGAGTTTCGTGCAAACCGACGTGCCGCATGTCTACCAGCCGATGGTTCGCAAAAGCATGTTTGCAGAAAAACGCGATCCGGACCTGATGGCGGGCGACACGCTGGCCTGGGCCAGCATCCGGGACCACACGCTCGGCGTCTACGCCATGAATGTGCTGGAGGACGGCCATTACGAACTGCGCGTCTTCGAACGCACCCTGACCGATATCGGCATGGATATCAGCTTCGTTCGCTATAATGACGGCATACCGGTGCGCAAATTGAAAGGCAAGCTGGCTCGCACCAAGGCAGACGTCGATAACAATTAACCCGCTTGCCGGGCCAGCCAGGCGAGGCAGTCCGCCCGGTCCGCACGGAAATCGCCCTCGATCCACCAAGCCTCGGCCGCGCGCAGCAATTCGCCGACGGCGGCACCTTCCTCGACGCCCAGCCTTTTGGCGTCGCGTCCGGTTAGTGGAAATTTCGGCCGCTCCCATTCTTGCGTTTCGCTGAACAAAGCGCGCCAGCCCTCATCATCCGTACCGTCATGGCCGACATCCCAGGCGATCAGCACCAGATCGGGCCAGGCCTCCGCGCCGATGGCATAGAGCGCGCGGCGGCGGGCGGGGCCGTCAAGGGCAGGTGACAAATCGATCCCCGGCTCGGCCATGGCGGCCAGGCGCGCGCGCTCGCTGTTGGAAAGTCGCAGTCCCTGCGCCAGATGCCGCGCGGTATCGCCGTCCACCGGCAGCAGCGCGGCCAGGCGGCGCAAGGGATCGCACAGCCCCAGGCCGGACTCGATCGCCACCATCCGGTCCAGCCGGTCGATGGCGGTGGCCTGGGCCAGGAAATAGTCCAGCACACCCTCATCACGCATCAGCCGGACGACCGGGGTCGGGTCAGGCGCCGCCAGCAGCTTCAAGAGCTCGACCCGCACCCGTTCCGCCGACAGGCGTGGCAGCATATGCGCCATCTCGCGGCAGGCCGCCAGCGCCTCGCCGTCCGGCGGCGGCTTGCCGTAATGGGCGTGAAAGCGGAAAAAGCGCAGCAACCGCAGCACGTCCTCGGTCAGCCGTTGGTGCGGATCGCCGACGAAACGGACGCGGCCCGCGCGCAAGTCCGCGATACCGCCGAACGGGTCGTGCAGCAGGCCGCCGGCTTCCAGCGACAGGGCGTTCATGGTGAAATCGCGCCGTGCGGCATCCGCCTCCCAATCGTCGGTAAAGACGACGACCGCGCGCCGCCCGTCGGTTTCCACATCGTGCCTCAGCGTGGTGATCTCATAAGGCGCGCCGCCCGACACGGCGGTGACCGTGCCATGGGCCAGGCCCGTGGGGATCACCTTCAAGCCGGCCTCTTTCAGAAGCTCCATCACGCGTTCCGGCGGGGCGTCGGTGGCCAGATCGATGTCGGAAATATCGCGGCCGATAACCGCATCGCGCACGCAGCCGCCGACGAACCGCACACCGACCCCACCGCCCACGAGCGCATCCAGCACAGCCCGGGTCTTGGGCGATGTCATCCAGGGCTGTGGTTCGATCTGTTGTTCGGTCATGGGCGGCAATGTGTTGCAGGCGGGCCTGCTATTCGGGCGCCTTTTCTTCCTTGTCGACGAATTCGCCGGGGACCAGTTTCCCGTCCTCATAGCGCGCCGGGCGATATTCGGCGTCGGTCCCGGCGCCGTCGAGGGAGCCGAAAAAGACGATCGTGACCGCGGCCAGCAAAGCGCCCAGCGTCACCAGCCAGGTCCAGGGAAAGTCTTGCCATGGCGGCAGCCGACGTCCCTGGGCGACCGCGTCCTCACGTTCCTGCCTGAAATAGACCCACATGATATAGGCGATCGTCGGGGCGATGAAGGGCACGACGAACGTCAGGAATTTCTTGGTCATGGCGCTTCCAGAATATCAACGAGATTGACCAGCATAGCCGCCGTCGCGCCCCAGATATAGCGGTCTTCATACTGGATGACGTAAAAGAAGCGTTGCATGCCCTTGTATTCCTTGCTGTGGCGTTCGTGGTTGGCGCGGTCGAGAATGAAGGCGAGCGGCACCTCGAACACCTCCGCGACCTCGAAGGGGTCGGGATTGACCTCGAAGGGCGGATGCACGAAACCGACCGCCGGCGTCACCTCGAACCCGGTTCGCACCACATAGGTGTCCAGCCGGCCGATCAGTTCGACGCGCGACGGGTCCAGCCCGACCTCCTCCGCGGCCTCACGCAGGGCAGCGGCCTCGGGTGTGGCGTCCCCGTCCTCGATCCTGCCGCCGGGAAAGCTGATCTGTCCCGCGTGATCGTACAAATGGTCGGTGCGCTGGGTCAGCAGGACCGTGAGGCCGCCCGGTCGCAGCACCAGCGGCACCAGAACGGCCGCCGGGGTCAAGGGGCCTTCCGGCCCCATGCCGGGGTTCAGATCGTGATCGCCGCGGCGCGCCTCACGCGTTTCGGGCGCGCGTGCGATACGTTCAAGGATCTTGTCATGCGGCAACATCGATAAGCTTACCCTTCCCCCAGTTCGAAGAATTCGCCGGCGCTCCAGACACCCAGAACGGCCCTGCCATCGCGCTCGACCGGCGTGGCGATCTCCACAAGCTCGTAGAATACAGGCCGCAGGATCAGCGCATCCAGATTGTCGCGTATCCTTATATAGGGTGATGGTTCCCCCGTTTCAGGATCTTGCTCGACCCTGACCGGGTGCTCCGCGTCCGCCGTCACCCAATCATCGAAATTGTTGCGAAATTTCAGAACCATGTCCCGGCCCGCGCCGGCAACCTCCAGCTCCACGGCGGTGAAGGGCGCGTCCTCGACTTCGATAATGCCCTGTTCCACAGGCGTTTTCAGCCAATATCGCCCTTCCTCGTCGAGCCGCAGAACGGTCGAGAACAATTTCGCGAGTTCCTTCCTCTTGATCGGCGAATTGCGGTAGAACCATGTGCCGTCGCGGGCGATCCGAATCGGAAATTCGCCGGCCCCGTCGGCTGACAGCGGCAACGAGGCGACCACGCCCGCCACCTTGCCGGCGCGTTGACCGGTCGCTTTATCTCTGTCCGGGTCTTGTCTACTCATTGCATTGCCATATTCCTGTTATATTAATAATCAATGGTTATTATGGAACCGTAATCTTGGAAACAGATGTGAGCAGTATGGAAATCGACAACCCCATGTCTCCGCGCGCGGCGGATGCGGAGGCCAACAGACTTGCAGGCGAGATCGAGACGCTGGGCGCGAAAGTATCCGCCGCCCGCGAGAATATAGCGCGGGTGATATTCGGCCAGCAGGAAATCGTCGAACAGACGTTGATTACCCTGCTGTCGGGCGGCCATGCGTTACTGGTCGGCGTACCGGGCCTGGGCAAGACGAAGCTGGTGGAAACGCTGGGTACCGTCCTGGGGCTGGACGAGCGCCGGGTCCAGTTCACGCCCGACCTTATGCCGGCCGATATCCTGGGGTCGGAAGTGCTGGAAGAATCGGACACCGGCAAGCGCAGCTTCCGCTTCATCAAGGGGCCGGTCTTTTGCCAGTTGCTGATGGCCGATGAAATCAACCGCGCCAGCCCGCGCACGCAGTCGGCGCTGTTGCAGGCGATGCAGGAACGCCGGGTTTCGGTCGCTGGCCATTACCACGCGCTGCCCAAACCCTTCCATGTTCTCGCCACCCAAAACCCGCTGGAGCAGGAGGGCACCTATCCGCTGCCCGAGGCGCAGCTTGACCGTTTCCTGCTGGAGATCGATGTCGGCTATCCGGACGAGGAAGCCGAGCGCCGCATGATGATGGTGACCACGGGGCTGGAGGAGGATACGGCCGAAGCCGTGTTCGACGGCGCTTCGCTGATCGCCGCGCAACGGCTGGTCCGCCAGGTGCCGGTAGGCGAGAAGGTGGCCGAGTCGATCCTGTCGCTCGTACGGTCCGGCCGGCCGGAGACCAGCGAGATTCCGGAAATCCGGGCGCATGTCGCCTGGGGCCCGGGGCCGCGCGCCAGCCAGGCGCTGATGTTGGCCTGCCGCGCGCGCGCAGTAATGGATGGCCGCCTGGCGCCTTCGACCGACGATATCGTGGCGCTGGCCGGGCCGGTGCTGCGCCACCGCATGGCGCTGAATTTCGCCGCGCGCGCCGAGGGCGTGACAATCGAGCAGATTGTCCAGCGCCTCGTAGAACCGTTGATCTGATAATACCAAGGATCGAATGCAAGGGGTTATACGCAAGAGACCGGGCACCGCGCCCAGGCAGGAAGCTGAACGGCTGGGCAGCGCCCTGCCGCCGCTTCTGGTCGAGGCCGAGCGCGTGGCCCAGACCGTGGCGCAAGGCGTGCATGGCCGCCGGCGCGTCGGCCAGGGCGAAACCTTCTGGCAATTCCGCCGTTATCAGCCCGGTGACCCGACGACCGCCATCGACTGGCGCCAGACCGCTAAATCCCAGGCCGTCTTCGTGCGCGAAACCGAATGGGAAGCCGCGCAGAGCGTTTGGCTGTGGCGTGATTCCTCGCCTTCGATGGACTATGCCTCGGGCGCGGAACTACCCTCCAAGCAGGAACGGGCCGAGCTTCTACTGCTGGCGGCCGCGGCACTTCTGGTTCGCGGCGGCGAGCGAATTGCACTGCTGGGCAACGGCCAGTTGCCGGCCACCGGCCGCGCCGGGTTCAACCGGCTTGCGGACGCCCTGCTTGGCGACCCGCCGGACGGCCGCAACCTGCCGCCGGCCGCCCCCCTGCCACGCGCGGCCCATCTGGTGCTGTTCGGCGATTTCCTGTCCGACCCGGAGGAGATACAGGCGGCGGTATCGAGCCTGGCCGGGCGTGGCGTACGCGGCCAGATGGTCCAGATTCTGGACCCGGCCGAGGAAAGTCTGCCCTTTACCGGACGCGTTCGCTTCGCCGGTTTCGAGGGTGAAGGCCAGACATTGCTGGGGCGGGTGGAAAATGTCCGAGAGAGCTACCGCGAGCGCCTGGCCCGACATCGCGAAGCGATCGGCGAGATCGCGCGCCGTGCCGGCTGGGGGTTCATCCTCCACCATACCGACCGGCCGCCGCAGACCGCGCTGCTGCCGCTTTACACCGCCATGGCCGGCGCATCCGACAGGCTGGGGCATTAGGCGATGTACTTGATCGGCCCCATTGCCTTCGCTTCGCCCGCGATCCTGCTGGCCCTGCTGCTGCTGCCGGCATTGTGGTGGCTGTTGCGTATTACACCGCCGGCGCCCCGAATTGTGCGGTTCCCGCCGGTCCGACTGCTGTTCGGCCTGCATTCGGAGGAAAAAACCCCGGCTTCGGCGCCGCTGTGGCTGATCCTGCTGCGCCTGACCATCGCCGCCCTGCTGATCCTGGCACTGGCCCATCCGCTGTTCAATCCTGGCGGGCCGCTTGGCGGCAAGGGGGCGATCATGCTGGTGGTCGACGACGGATGGGCGTCCGCGGCGGGCTGGGACCGCCGGCAAAGGGCCCTGGGAACCCTGATCGACCGCGCCGAGCGCGGAAACCGCCCGATTATCATACTGTCCACCGCACCTGGCGAGGCCGGTCAGTCGCCGGAACCCAGCGGCCTGATGCGCGCCGCAGAGGCCAAGAGCATGGCCGGTGCGCTGCAGCCAAAACCATGGGCGGTCGACCGGATGGCGGCGGCACAATCGCTTGCCGGGTTGGAAAACCGCGAGATCGGACTGATCGTATGGCTGAGTGACGGCTTGCAGGATGACGGGGTGGAGAGCCTGTCGAACGGCCTGCGGCGCATGGCGCGGCTGCATGTGCTGACCGACCCGGCCAGCTACCTGCCGCCGGTCCTGTTGCCACCGGAAGCCGGCGCCATTGCCTTCGAGGCGACTGCGCGCCGCGCGGTGGCCGGGGCCGAGCAGGCAGCGCGACTGAGGGCCTTTGCCGCGGATGGCCGCGTGTTGGCGGGCGAGGATCTGCTATTCAAGGCCGGCAAGGAAACCGCGAAGGCGACCATCGATCTGCCCGTCGAATTGCGCAACGAGATTGTGCGGCTCGAGATTGAAAGCGTCGGCACGGCGGCCAGCGTCGCCCTGCTGGACGAGCGCTGGCGGCGGCGGCCGGTGGGCATCGTCGCGGCAAGTTCGCTGGATACCGACCTGTCGCTGCTCGACGAACTCTATTACATCGAGCGGGCGCTTTCGCCGTTCGGCGAGGTCCAGCGCGGCCCGCTGGAAGAGATGATTGCCGCCAACCGCGCCGCGATCGTGCTGCCCGACGGTCACGCCCTGGTCTCGACCGAAGTCCGGGCCCTGAACCGCTGGATTCGCGAGGGCGGCATGGTGGTCCGGTTCGCCGGTTCACGCCTGGCGGAACAGGGCGACGACGGGCTGGTCCCCGTGAAGCTGCGCAGCGGCGGCCGCACGCTGGGCGGCGCCATGCTGTGGACCGAACCGGCGCGGCTGGCCGCGTTCGACCCCAAGAGCCCGTTCCATGGGCTGGCGATTCCCGAGGATGTACGGGTTTCGCGCCAGATCCTGGCCGAACCCTCGATCGACCTGCCCTCGAAGACCTGGGCGCGGCTGCAGGATGGCACGCCACTGGTGACCGCCGAACGCCGCGGCAAGGGCTGGCTGGTTCTGGTCCATACCACCGGCGGACCGGGCTGGTCGAACCTGGCCATGTCGGGCCTGTTCGTTGAAATGCTGGAGCGCACCGTGGCGATGAGCAGGGGTGTGGCCGGCGAGACAGGCTCGAAGCGCCCGCTGCCGCCGCTGATGGTACTGGACGGCGCCGGCCGTCTTACCGACCCCTCACCCATCGCCGCGCCCATCGAAGCCGGCGCTTTCGACGAGGCCACACCCGGGCCGCGTACACCGCCGGGTTATTACGGCACTGAGGCGGAACGCCGCGCGCTCAATCTGGGCCCCACGATCGGCACCCTGGAACAGCTGGCGCTGGCCGAAGGAATTTCATCCTCGCCCTATTTCGAGACCGCCGAGTTCGATCTCAAACCCTGGCTGCTGAGCGCCGCGTTGATCCTGTTCCTGCTGGACGGGCTGGCTTCCCTGGCGATGCGCGGCTTCACTCGCCCGCCGGCAGGGCTTGCCGCCTCGCTCGGCGCAGCGTTCATGTTGCTGGCCGGTGCATGGCCGTCCGGACCCGCGGCCGCTCAGGATGCCGACATCAAAGCGCTGGAGGCGACGCAATCGACGCGGCTGGCCTATGTCATCACCGGGGTGCCGTCCGTCGATGAGATCAGCCACGCCGGCCTCAAGGGGCTCAGCCTTATCCTGAACCGGCGCACCGCGGTGGAAGCCGGCGATCCGATGGGCGTGAATCTTGACAGCGACGAGTTGGCCTTCTTCCCCCTGCTCTATTGGCCGATCACGCCGGAACAGCGGCCGCTGGCGCCGGAAACGGTCGCGCGGCTGAACCTTTTCATGGAGACCGGCGGCACCATCCTGTTCGATACCCGCGACGGCAATTATGGTGGCGCCGGGGCGGGGCCGGGTAGCCAGCGCCTGCGGGAACTGGCGAAAGGCCTCGATATACCGCGCCTGCTGCCGGTGCCCGTGGACCATGTCCTGACCAAGGCCTTCTACCTGACCCAGGATTTTCCGGGCCGCTGGACCGGTGACCGCGTCTGGGTGGAACAGCCGGACGGGCGCGTCAATGACGGCGTGTCGCGGGTCATCGTTGGCGGCAACGACTGGGCGTCGGCCTGGGCGCTGGACAATTCCGGCCTGCCGCTCTATCCGGCGGTGCCGGGCGGCGAACCCCAGCG
>DAOVHN010000021.1 GCA_030671915.1 Pseudomonadota bacterium | reverse complement strand
TGTCACGCTCGGCTGCCTGCTGGGGTATCTCGATTTCCGCTGGCCCGACGCCGGCTGGCGCGACGGTCGCTCGCGCCTGACCAACTGGTCGAACTGGTTCGCGCGGCGCGACAGTTGCAAACAGACCGAGCCGTATGACCCGTAGCAATCAGAATAGCCAGACATGGAAAAAACCCGGAAGGCAATTAAGCCTCCCGGGTTTTCCACTATTCGGGGGCGCTCGTCGCTCCCCCGCCCCTAGTTAACTCAGGCCGCGCGTAGCGGTATTGGCTCATGCCGCCGGGACAGATTCAGCCGGCCGGCGAGATCGTCGAGGATCAGGCGGCTCTGATCGGCGTCGCGGTAGCAGAAATGGATCAGGATGTGGGTCGCGCCCAGTGCATGCCCTTCGACGATTCGGGCGTAGCGGGCGTCGAGACGCTCACGCATGCCGGCGGTCTCGCCGGTGCCCAGAAATGTCCAGCCCGGCGTAATGCGGCAGTGCAGGTCGGCGACCGGCCGTGCAAAGATATAAACGGCCGGGCCGCAAGGCGCCTCGCTCAACGGGAAGGCAGTGAATCCGTGCAGTGCGCCGGATGCACCGCGCAGCGATACCGCCGCCTGTCCCGGCGGGGTCCTGCAAACAGTGTCAATCTCGTGCATGACTGCTTACTCCAAGTGTATCAGTTGGATGGATTATGGCACCCGAAAGTTGAATAAAAGTTAACGAAACTTGATTCTTTCCAGTTTTCGAACTGCCGCAGAAAAGAAAAACTCCTCCCGAGGGGACGGGAGGGGACCAGTTTGGGGAAGTAAACACTATGTTGGTCAGGCGGCGGCGCGGCGCCCCTCGGCGTTGAGGGGCGGCCGCAGTGCAGCGACCAGATCCTCCGCGATCGCGTGTCGCGCATCCTCGCCGCGATCGCAGAAATGCACCAGCACATGGGTAGCTCCCATCCGGCGCGCCTGTTCGAGAATGCCGCGGGGCATGGCGCCGCTGTCTCCCATATTGTGGGAGCCGCAGACATATAGCGGGGTCCAGTAGGACGGTGCGAAGGCCGAAGGGTCCTCCGGTGGACGCACGAATATGCATATCCCGGCGCCGCCGATCGGGGCCGCCAGGGGGAATGCGGTAAAACCGTAAATCTGTCTTGAATCGCCCTGGAGGGTCAGGACCGAATGGGCCGGTGGAATAGCGTATCTATTGAAATATTCGCGCATAAGTCTCTCTCCCGAAGGGCAGAGATTAAAGCTAAAACGTTATCTAAAAGTTAATGTTCATTATTTTTTATCGGGCGCCATGGCGCCTTGACGACACGAATTCAGGATGGCTCGGAGGCAGCGCTATGCGGTTAATGGTAAAGATTCTCTCTTTATTTCAATAGGTTGCCCGGGGGTATTTTGTGGTGAGCTTCCGCCCGCTCCCACTTGCGGGCGGCCGGAATGTTTTCTGCGTCAGCGCCCGCGCCTCCCCGGGGAACCGCTGAATATCGGGTGATAAATTGCGCTGGCATCCGTGCGCAAAATGGTTAGGATCGCGCTCTTCTCCGAACAGCCGTTTTCCGGGATTTTTCGATTGGGACAGATTATCAACGCGGTGCTGCCGGTCTTCGCGATCATCGGCGTTGGCTGGCTGGCGGGTTATCGCCGGGTCGTCGACGAAACGGCTGCGGCGGCGATGAACCGCTTCGTGTTCTTCTTCGCGCTTCCCGCATTGATGTTCCGGCTGTTGGCGACCGCGCCGATCGACGAATTCAGCTGGCCGCTACTGGCCGCCTATTTCGCGGGCCAACTGCTTGTCTGGCTGGCGGCCTTCGCGGCGATGGCCCTGATCTGGAAACGGTCGATGGCCGAGCGGGTAATCGGCGCGGTCAGCGCCGGCCTGCCCAACCATGTTTTCCTGGCGTTGCCGATCGTCATCTGGCTGCTGGGCGAGGCCGGGGCCTTGCCGGTGCTGATGATCGTGGCGCTGGATTCCCTGGTGATATACAGCGTGACGCTGGTGTTGATGGAGATCGCCACCCATGACGACCCCGACCGCCACCCCTTTCGCGCGGTGTTCGACGCCTACCGGCGCAGTCCTCAACTGATCACGATCCTGCTGGGACTGGGCTGGGCGCTGGCCGGTTTTCCGCTGCCCGTGGCGGTGGAAACGGCAACGACATTCCTCGGCGCGGCGGCGGCCCCCACGGCGCTGTTCGTGCTGGGCAGCCATCTGTCGCGCGCGCGCATTTCCGGCGACCGGGCGATGCTGGCGAGCCTGATCGGGCTGAAGATAATCGTCCACCCCATACTGGTCTGGCTGATCGCGACCGGTTTGTTCGGGCTTTCCGGCAACGATCTCTGGGTCGCCGTGCTGGTCGCCACCGCCCCGGTCGGCGCCACCAGCTTCGTGCTGGGCCAGCACTACGGGCTGTTCAGGGACGAGGCCTCGGCGATCGTGACGATTTCCACGGCCCTGTCCTTCTTCACCATGTCGGCGGTGATCCTGCTGATGTAACCGGCGAGCTTTGGTATTATCCCATATCCAGCTTCATGCCTTCATGGCTGGCGGTGAACCCCAGTTTTTCGTAGAAACGCAAGGCGTCGGGCCGGGCCTTGTCGGTTGTCAGTTGCACGAGGCCGCAGCCCGCTGCCCGGGCGCGACCGATGGCCTCGCGGAACAGCGCCTCGCCGATGCCCTTTCCGCGATGCGGTCCGGCGACGCGCACGCCTTCGATCTGGCCCCGGCTCATGCCGGCGCGGCTGAGTCCATGGATAATGGTAAGCTGCAGGCAACCGGCAACCTTCCCGTCGATCTCGGCGAGCAAATAGACATTGCCCGGCTGGGCAGCCATCCGGTCGAAAGCCTCGCCGTAGGCCCGGGGCAGGGGCTCGACGGGCTGCTCGCGGCCCTTCCCCAGCCCGTCGTCTGCCAGCATCCGCACGATCACCGGCAGATCGTCGCGGGTCGCTGTGCGGAAAGCCACGTTATTGGCCGTTTTCGTAACATCTGTCATGCCGCCAACATAACAGAGAAATCCGGTTCTATATGGAATTTGCGCCCGCGAGTTCTATGCTGTGGCGCAGTAAAGCGGGGCCGCGAGCCCAAAAACGCGGGAGAGAATGGTGCCGCCGGGGTGAATTGAACACCCGACCCCACCATTACCAATGGTGTGCTCTACCCCTGAGCTACGGCGGCTCCGTATGCGCGCATGCGCCCCATGGCGGCGCGCGGGCGGTTTATGCCACAGCGTATGGCGGCATGCAAGCGGGCTGTTGGGCTATTTTGCCGCGCGGGCTATTGGGCGGCCGGGCAGTCCTTGCCCAGGAACGTGGCGTAGTCCGCGTCGTAGCGGAACGCGCGCGTCACCCGTCCGACCAGATCCTTGCGCTCGCCGCGCTCCACCACGTTGAACCATTCCCAGACGATCTCGTTGGTCTGCGGGTCGATCTCGATGATGCGCCCGGCTTCGGTTTCCACGGCCATGACATTGCCGTTGGGCAGGATCTGGTGGTCGCCCTGGACCGAGGTATAGAAAGGCTCCTCGCGGCTGCCCTGGAACTGCCACAGGATGCGCTGGCTCGCGGGGTCGAAGCGCAATAGCCTGGAATAGCCGAAACTCTGCGGCTCGACCGTACGTTCCGCCTTGTTGAACTGGCCGCGGTCGGTGCGGTTGTCGAAGATCGTGATCGTACCGTCGGGCTGCAGGTCGGGGTCGTGCTGGCGCAGGAACATGCCGGTCAGCGCCCATTTCACCAGTTTCGTGTCGCGGTCGATCAGGACGATCGAATCGGCCCCGCGCAGGGACACCAGCAGGTCGCCCGCGTTGGCGAAGTCATGGCGCGCGGCGAAGGCCTCGCCGACGATCTCGATATCGTTGCTGTGGGCCGGATCGTCCTGTTTCGATTCGGGGTAAGCCGATTTCCCCGCCAGCACCAGGCCCTGGTAGCCGGACCGGTAGATGGCGTCCAGCAACGATATCTCTTCCAGGACCTCACCCTCGGGCGAAAGATGCACCACCACATCGTCGTAATGCGGGGTGGCGATATGCGCGTAAGCGCCCGGCTGTTCGGTCAGGTAATTGGCGGACAGCGCCCAGATCGACCCGTCCGCGGCAACCTTGGCGTCGTGGTGATAGAGGCCCGGCCGGAACCATTTCAGCCCGGAACAGCGGTCGATGCGGAACAGGCCCTGCTGATAGATAATCCCCAGCACGTCGCCGTCCTCGTATAGATGCCCGCCCATGATTTCCTGGAAACCGCGATCCACCTTCCAGCCGCGCGCCTCGATCCGTTCGTAGACCTCGTCAGGTACGTCCCAGCGATATAGCCGTTCGCCGTTCTCACCCAGCAGCAGCATGGCGAAACGGTCGTTGGCGAAGGCCTGCGCCATGGTGACGCCGCCATAGGCTCGGTCCCGGTCGACCCGGCCCAGCGCCTTGCCGCCGCCGGCGTCCGATACGATGATATGGGGATGGTCCTCGTCGCTCGTCACCTGTTCAAGCTGCGCCCAGCGCGCGACCGAAACCGCAGCGATGATCATCTTGCGGATTTCCTGGTGGGGGGGGAGTTCGAAGGCCATGATCAGGGCCCCCACCATGAAGGCAAGAAACGCAAGCGCCAGGGGCATCAGCAGCGACAGCACCCGTTTCATAATCCACAGGATGGCTTTGGCGAGAAATTTCATTCCTGCTATGGTCCCTCTTGCCGCCGTGTCTTGTTATAGCCGCCGCGCGGCAGCCTATTCGCGCCCGCCGCCGCCGTCAATTCGCCACCACCATGCCACAGGGAGTGTTTCTTATGGGTAAAGACAGGCAAGATTCGCCCGCCGGCAGCGGCAAGCCGGCATCGGGCAAGGCGGACGACCGACAGGCGCGCAAAGCGGCTGCGCTACGCGAGAACCTGCGCAAGCGAAAGGCCCAGCAGCGCGGGCGCGAGGAAAAATCCGAATAATCCCGGGCTGCCTTGTGAGCGCCAGAATCATAAGTTAGAACAGCGTCGGTCGTGCGATTGGGGGCGGCCTGATTCCGAAGGAACTTCATGGACCAGATACGTATTCGCGGCGGCAGGCCGCTCGAGGGCTCGATCCGCATCAGCGGCGCGAAGAACGCGGCGCTGCCCCTGATGACGGCGAGCCTGCTGACCGACGAAACATTGACACTCACCAACCTGCCTTTCCTGGCGGACATCACCACGCTGGTGCAGCTGTTGATGCAGCATGGCGTGCAGATCGGCATGCGCGATTCCGGGGCCGGCCATGTGCTGGAAATGACCGCGAAGGAAATCACCAGCACCACCGCGCCTTACGATCTGGTGCGCAAGATGCGGGCCAGCATCCTGGTGCTGGGGCCATTGGTGGCGCGCTGTGGCGAGGCGCGGGTATCGCTGCCCGGCGGCTGCGCCATCGGCACGCGGCCGGTCGATTTGCATCTGAAAGGCCTGGAGGCGTTGGGCGCGGAAATCGAACTCGCCAACGGCTATGTTCACGCCCGTGCGCCCAAGGGTCTTGCGGGCGGGCATTACGTTTTCCCCTTCGTGTCGGTGGGCGCGACGGAAAACCTGGTGATGGCGGCCAGCCTCGCCAAGGGCGAGAGCACGCTGGTCAACGCCGCGCGTGAGCCTGAGGTCGCCGACCTGGCGAAATGCCTGGTCGGCATGGGGGCGAAGATCGAGGGCATCGGCACCGATACCCTGACCATCCAGGGCGTGCCCGCGCTGCACGCGACGGAGCATCGCGTGGTGGCCGACCGCATCGAGACCGGCACCTTCGCCATGGCGGCGGCCGCGACCGGCGGCGAGCTGGAACTGGTCGGCGCGGAGCTGTCGATAATCGATTCGGTGGCCGAAGCGCTGGACAAGGCGGGCGTCGAGATCGTCGAGACGGAAAACGGGCTGAAGGTCAGGCGGCGCAACGGACTGGTCGGGGTCGATGTGATGACCGAGCCCTATCCCGGCTTTCCCACCGACATGCAGGCGCAGATGATGGCGCTGATGAGCATCGCCGAGGGCGCCTCGATGATTACCGAGACGATCTTCGAGAACCGCTTCATGCATGTGCCGGAACTCGCCCGCATGGGCGCCAATATCAATGTGCATCAATCCTCCGCCATGGTACGCGGCACCAAGAAGCTGACCGGCGCGCCGGTGATGGCGACCGATCTGCGCGCGTCCGTCTCGCTGGTCATTGCGGGGCTCGCCGCCGAGGGCGAAACCGTGATAAACCGCGTCTATCATATCGACCGCGGCTATGAGCGGATCGAGGAAAAGCTCAAGGCCTGCGGCGCGGATATCGAACGCGTCGGGAGTTGAGGCGACCATGGGGGAAACCGGATACAAACCGCTGCGGCTGAACGCCGAGGATCTGGGCGACCTGACGGTCATCGCGGCCGCCCTTCAGGACGCGCTGGTCCCGGCCGGCGACATTGCCTGGCTGCGCGACGAGAACAGCTTCGTCATGGCGGTGAACCGTTTCCGCTGGGAAGCGGACGGCGAACAGCATGAGCGCGTCCATGCCGGCCTGCGCTTCGACCAGGTCAAAAACGTCCAGTATCGCAACATCGACCATCGCGACCGCGGCAATTTCCTGGAACTGCTGACCATCGCCTGCGACGAGGGCAGGGTGGTCCTGCACTTCGCCGGCGGCGGCGCAATCCGCCTCGAAGTCGAAAAACTCGCCTGCGCGCTGGCCGACCTCGACGAACCCTGGCCCACAGCCTGGAAGCCGGAACACGGGGAGGAAGAGGGGGAGTAAGCCTCCCACCTTCCCAATCAGAAGTTCACCGCGTCCCCGCCCTTCAGGCTCAATATCTCGCGCGCCTCGTCGGGGGTGGCGACCTCCAGCCCCAGCCCCTCGATGATCTTGCGGGCCAGTTTCACCTGGTCGGCGTTGGATTTGGCGAGCACGCCGCGCCCGGCCCAGATGCTGTCTTCGATGCCGACGCGGATATTACCGCCCATCGCCGCCGCCTGCGCCGCCACGCGCAGTTGCGCCGCGCCCGCGCCCAGCACCGACCAGCGATAATCCGACCCGAACAGCCGGTCGGCCGTGCGCTTCATGTGGCTGACGTCTTCCGGGTGGGCGCCGATGCCGCCCAGGATGCCGAACACCGACTGGATGAAGAAGGGTGGCTTGACCAGTCCGCGGTCGGCGAAATGCTTCAGGTTATAAAGATGTCCGATGTCGTAGCATTCGAACTCGAAGCGGGTGCCGTTCTCGTAGCAGGTCTCCAGGACATACTCGATATCCTTGAAGCTGTTGCGAAAGACCAGGTCGCGCGTCGCTTCGAGATGCTGGCGCTCCCAGTCGTGCTTGAACTCCGTGTACTTGTCCAAGAGCGGGAATAGCCCGAAATTCATCGAACCCATATTCAGAGACGCCACCTCCGGCTTGAACTGGGCCGCCGGGCGCACACGTTCTTCCACCGTCATAAAGGGGCTGCCGCCGGTGGTGATGTTGACCGCGGCGTTGGTGCTCTGCTTGATGCGCGGCAGGAAGCGGGCGAAGGCCTCGGGTGTCTGGTCCGGCTTGCCGGTCTCGGGGTCGCGGGCATGCAGATGCAGGATCGCCGCCCCGGCCTCGGCCGCAGCGACTGCCTCCGACGCGATCTCGTCGGGCGTGATCGGCAGATGCGGCGTCATCGTCGGCGTATGGATCGAGCCGGTAATGGCGCAGGTGATGACGACTTTTCCCTTGATGGACATTCCTGTTTCTCCCTGAATTCGGTAGTTAATTCCCAATCTCGTCACCGGCCCGGCGCTTGTGCGCGGCCAGCGCCATCAGGCGGCGGTCGCGCCAGACCTGGCGTTCGACCAGTTTGTCCTTCGACAGCGCCTCCCGCCGGTCCGCCTCGATTCCGTCCAGCAGCTCGCCCTTCCAGTCGGCCATGCGCTGTTGGGTGGCGTTCATCCGCGCGAACAGTGGCTCGTAGCGTTCCACATAGTCGCGCACCCCGCCGGGCGCGTTCAGGTCGATGGTCTCGAACGGCCCCATGAAGGACCAGCGCAGGGCCAGCCCGTCGCGGATGCCGATATCCACGTCCTCGATACTGGCGTAGCCGTCCTCGACCAGACGGAAGGCCTCCTGCAGCAATGCGCCCTGCAGGCGGTTCATTACGAAGCCATCGACTTCCTTCTTCATCACGATCGGCGCATGGCCGGCGGCGATCAGGAAGTCGCGGGTTCGCGCCACCACCGCCGGGTCGGTCCAGGGCGCCGGCACCACTTCGACCGCCGGCACCAGGTAGGGCGGGTTGATCGGGTGGACGACCAGACAGCGGGTACGGCCTTCCAGATGCTCGGTAAAGGCCGAGGGCAGTATGCCCGAGGTGGAGCTTGCCAGCACCGTGTCCGTCCCCGCCAGCGCGTCCAGCCGGGTATAGATCTCGCGCTTCACCTCGACCGATTCCGGCGTGTTTTCCTGGGCATGGTCGGCGCCTTCGAGCGCCTCTTCCAGGGTTCCGGCCGCCGACATGCGCCCGCGCACATCCGCCGGGCTGGCGCCGTTCAACAGGCCGTTTTCATCCAGCGTTCCCAGCACGCCGTCGATATAGTCCAGCGCCTTTGCGGGCGCGTCCGCTTCCCGGTCCCACAGCACCACGCCGTTGCCGGCGCGCGCGTAGCTGATGGCCCAGGCGCGGCCGATGAAACCGCTGCCGATTATTGCGACACGAGACAAAATTTCCCCTCCCTAAAGCGTTTCCACATTGGCGTCGACGGCGATCGACTGGCCCGAGACATTGCGTCCCGCGTCCGACAGCAGGAACAGGATCATCGCTGCGATGTCGCCGGCGCTCACCATACGGCGCAGCGACACCTTTTCCAGATATTTGGCTTCCGTTTCTTCATAGGTCTGGCCGGTTTCCTCCGCCCGCGCCCGGATCACCGCCTCGATGCGCGGCCCCTGGACGAGGCCGGGCAGGATGGCGTTGACGCGGATTTCGCTGGGCCCCAGCTCCTTGGCCAACGTCTCGGTCAGGCCGATGATGCCGTATTTGGCCGAGGCGTAAGGCGTGCGGAACGGATAGCCGTACTTGCCGGCGACCGACGAGAGATTGACGATCGAGCCGCCGCCCGCCGCCTTCAGCATGGGCACGGCCTTGCGCGCGCAGAGGAACGAGCCGGTCAGGTCCACATCGATACAGCGCCGCCAGTCGGCCGGATCCAACTCCTCGATCTTGCCTGTCGGGCCCGAGATACCGGCATTGTTGATCAGCGCGTCGAGCCCGCCGAGTTTGGCCGCCGCCTCGTCGAACAGGCGGTCTACATCGCCCTCGCTGGCGACATCGGCCCTGGTCGCGCCAGCTTGCGCATGGGCCGCAGCGAAATCCTCAAGGAACCTGTCCTCGACATCGCAGATATGGACCCGCGCCCCGTGCCCGATCAGCATATCCGCAATCGCCCGCCCGATGCCCGACGCCCCCGCCGTCACGACCACGCGCTGCCCTTCGATGCCCTGGTATGGTTTTTCCATGAAATGTCCTCCTGCCGTTTCTCTCATGGTACAGAGCGGCGCGAACAGATACCAGACAATCGGGGCTCGACTTCGCAGGTTCCCTTGCGGCAATATCCGGTCTCCGCAAACTCGTGAGGGAAGCAATGGCCGAAATACCGATGGGAAGTCCGGACGATGCGGCGGGTGCGCCGTGGGGCGCCATGAACAGCGGCACGATCCGCGCACCGATTCCGGCGGAAGAGTTGGGAACCGCAACCATTACCCCGGACGGGGAGTTTGAGGCCGGGTCGCACCAGTCCTTCACGCTGACCTACACGGCCGGCAAGTTCGGTATCGACGATTCGGGGTCGCTTCGCATCTGCTTCCGCTTCGCCTCCGACCAGACGCGGCCGCAGTTCGAAGACCCGAAGCGGCCGAATTATACGGTGATCGAGGCCTCCAACAAGGCGGTGCTGGAATATCGCTACGACCCCAAGGGCAATGTCCGCCCCTGGGACCGCACGCTCTATATCAAGGTGGTCAACGGCTTCCTGCGCGAGGGCGACACGATTACCGTGCACTTTGGCATGACCGACGGCGGCTCGCCCGGTATGCGGCTGCAGACCTTTTGCGAGGATACGTTCGAGTTCCGCGTGCTGGTCGACCCCATCGCCACCTTCAACTATCAGCCCCTGCCGGTGCAGCCGGCGATCCGTATCACCCCCGGCGCACCCGAGAAATATATCGCGGTGCTGCCGACGTGTCGGCGCGTCGGCGAGCGCTTCGCATGCAAGCTGAAGGGCGAGGACAAGTGGGGCAATCCGTCGGACAAATGCGACGGCACGTTCCGGCTGCGCGGTAACGTCACCGTTGCCGGCCTGCCCGAAAGCGTAACCATCGCGCCGGGTACCTTCGCCGTCGAGGTGCCCGACCTTTCCGTTGCCGAGCCCGGGGACGTGGAGATATGGCTGGAGGACGACGCCGGCGAGCGCGTCGCCACGGCCAACCCGCTGCGCATCGTGGCCGAGGCGGCGCTGATTCCCTTCTGGGCCGACCTGCACGGCCAGTCGGAGGAGACCATCGGCACCGGTTCGGCGGCGCAGTATTTCGCCTTCGCCCGCGATCTCGCCTTCGTCGACGCGACCGGCCACCAGGGCAACGATTTCCAGATCACCAACGAATTCTGGGACGAGCTTGACCGGCTCTGCGATGCGTTCGACGAGGCCGGCAATTTCGTGGCGCTGCCCGGTTACGAATGGTCCGGCAATACCGGGCTGGGCGGCGACCGCAACGTGTTTTTCCCCGCCAAGGGCCGGCAGATCCGCCGTTCCTCCCATGCCCTGATCGAGGATTATTCCGACGTCCATACCGACAGCAATTCGGCCGCCGAACTGTTCGAGGCCTTCGCCGGGAACGAGGAATGGGACGTTGTCGTCTACGCCCATTGCGGCGGCCGCTATGCCGACGTGAAGCTGGCCCATGACGGGCGCTTCGAGAAGTCCATGGAGGTCCATTCCTCCTGGGGGACTTTTGAATGGCTGGTGCAGGACGCCTTCGAGATGGGCTACCGCACCGGCATCGTCGCCAATTCCGACGGCCACAAAGGGCGGCCCGGGGCCAGCTATCCCGGCGCCGCGCTGTTCGGCGCGGTCGGCGGGCTGACCTGCCTGCTGGCGCCCGACCTCAGCCGGGAATCGATCCTCGACTGCCTGCGCAAGCGCCGCCATTACGCCACCACCGGCGGTCATGGCGGGCGCATGGTGATCGACGTGACGGCGCGCCTCGACAACGAGGGCATGCTCTATCACGACGACCCGGCGCTGGGCCCGGCGGAAGGGCGCGCGGCGGCCGAGGCCATGATGGGCGATATCGTGCGGACCTCGGATGGAGAGGTGGAACTCTCCGTCGATATCCTGGCCGACGCCCCGATCGAGCGCGTCGATATCTTCAACGGGCTGGAGCATCTCGAGACGGTCCGGCCCTACGGCGTGGACGATCTGGGCAACCGCATCCGGGTGATCTGGGAGGGCGCGGAATATCGCGGGCGCTTCCGCCAGGTGATCTGGGACGGCAACGCGACCCTGTCGGACAACCGCATCGCGCAAGCCCGCCCGATCAATTTCTTCAACCGCGACAAGACGTTGGACCGCATCGGCGACAGCGGCCTGGAATGGCGGGCGCTGACCACCGGCAATATCGGCGGCTTCGATTTGTGGGTCGACGACCCTTACGGCGGCACCTTGCAAATCGAAACCCCGCTGGTCAAATGCGGCGTACCACTGGAGGAGATCGGCCTGGAGGACGAAATCTTCGACCGCTCCGGCGTACTACCGCGCCACCTGAAGATCTTCCGCCTGCCGGCCGAAAACCCGCACCGCGCCCTGCGCTTCACCCGCCGCATAAAGCTGCGAGGCCAAGCCGACAACCCGCTCTTCATCCGCCTGACCCAGGAGGACGGCACGCTGGCCTGGACCAGCCCGATCTACCTGATCCGATGAAGGTCGCCCGCCCGCCGACCGACCGAAAAAGATGACAAAAAGGTAGTTTGCGCGCGCTATTCGCGCCATGCGGGCCGGTTCCGGCGGCTTTTGTGTAGATCCCGTGCAGAAAAGGGGCATGAAACGGGTATGCGGGGGGTATCCGACGGGTATGTGAGAGGTAGGTGTGGGGGAGGATTTGCGTAGCGGATATGTAGCCGTTACACGCCGATAGCCCCACCGGGTAGCCGCACGGCACCCCGTCCGGTCGATTGTTTACGTCTATGGAAAGGCGGCGATCGATATAATTTATATATGGGTGGAGCGAGTGGCGCCGTGCGGATAGATTGTTACCCACTCGACGCCGGCCAGCGGGATGGCGCCTGGAGAGGGTGGCGGATTTCCAATCCACAACGCCCATGGCGCTTGCCGACCCGCTCAGCGGCCTTTCAAACCACCCTGCGGCG
>DAOVHN010000531.1 GCA_030671915.1 Pseudomonadota bacterium | reverse complement strand
CGGCGCGCCGCACATATGGGTAACGTGATGGTCGCGGATCGCCGGGAAAATCAGAGGCGGGTCCACCTTGCGCAGGCAGATATGGGTTCCGCCCACGGCTGTGACGCCCCAGCTGTATGTCCAGCCGTTGCAATGGAACATCGGCAGGGTCCAGAGATAGACCGAGCGCGCGGTCAGCCCGAAGGTCATGGCGTTGCCCATGGCGTTGAGGAACGCGCCGCGATGGTGATAGACGACGCCCTTCGGGTTCCCCGTGGTGCCGGATGTATAGCAAAGCGACAGCGCCTGCCACTCGTCGGCCGGCATGGTGATGGGATACGCAGGGTCGCCCTCCGCCAGGAACGCCTCATAGTCCTTTTCACCCAGCAGTTCGCCGCCCTCGGCCAGCGGGTCGTCATTGTCGATGACGATGATATCGCGGCCCAGCTTTTCCAGCGCCGGCTTGATGGCGGCGGACAGTTCCCTGTCGGCGATCAGCACTTTCGATTCCGCATGCTCCAGGATGAAGGCGACGGTGTTGGCGTCGAGGCGCGTATTGATGGCGTTCAGCACCGCGCCGGCCATCGGCACGCCGTAATGCGCCTCCAGCAGCGTCGGGCAGTTCGGCGCCATCACCGAAACCGTATCGCCCACCCCGACCCCGCGCCGCGACAGCGCACTGGCCAGCCGGCGGCAGCGTTCGCCGAACTCGCGGTAGCTATAGGTCCGGTCGCCATGAATAACGGCGGCCTTGTCCGGATAAACCGACTCCGACCAGTCCAGGAAGCTGAGCGGTGTCAGCGGCTGATAGTTGGCCGGTTGCCGGTCGAGGTCTTGTTCGTAAATATTAGCGCCCACGCGTGCCCTCACGGATTTCCGTTATTGCTGCCTTGGCCGAAGTTAGCGCGGCCCGCTCTATTTTGCTACTCCGCAGCGGAGGCCGGAACCGTCACCGGCTCGGGGCCGCTGAGGCGGCGGCCGAGCAACGCTTCGTTGCCGGGCTCGGGGTCGGTGGGGACGTTCATCGCCAGCAGCAGCGATACCGCGGCCATAGCCGCGCCGGCCAGGAACACTGCGGCCGGCGAGACCAGCCACAGCAGGCCGAAGGCGGCCGGGATCACCACGGCGGCGATATGGTTGATAGTGAAGCCGACGCCGGCGGTGGCCGCGATGTCGGCGGGGTCGGCGATCTTCTGGAAATAGGTCTTGATGGCGATGGCCAGCGCGAAGAACAGATGGTCCACCACATAGAGACCCGCCGCGGCCCAAGGATGGGTGACGAAGGCATAGAGCGTGAACACGACGATCAGCCCGGCATATTCGAAGACCAGCGCCTTGCGGTCGCCGATGCGCCCGACCCACTTGCCGATATAGGGCGCCAGAAAGACGTTGATCACCGAGTTCAGCAGAAACAGCAGCGTGATCTCGCCCACCGAATAGCCGAACTTTTCGACCATCAGGAAACCGGCGAAGACGACGAATATCTGGCGCCGCGCGCCCGACATGAAGATCAGCAGATAATACAGCCAGTAACGCCGGCGCAGCACCATATGGCGATGCTGGCGCACCCGTTCCGGATAGCTGGGCCAGGCACCCCAGCAGACGACCGCGATACCCGCGGCGATGCCGCCGGCCATCAGATAGGCCCAGTGATAATCCAGCCCGGCAAGATCGAAGGCAACCCAGATCAGTCCGAAGGTGACGATCGAGGCGAAGGAGCCGACAGCGATCTGGCGGCCGAAGAACCCGGCGGCCTGGTCCTTGGCGACCCATTGCAGCGACAGCGAAATCTGCACCGTCTCGTAATAATGGAAGCCGAGCGACATCAGCACGGTGGTGACGTAAAGGCCGACGATGCTGGGGAAGTAGCCGGTCGCCGCCGTGCCCAGGCCGAGCAGGATCAGCGACAGGTAGGCGATCTTCTGTTCACGCAATATCAGCAGCAGGAACACCACCGCAAAGGCAAGGAAGCCCGGCACCTCGCGTAGACTCTGCAATATCCCCATCTCCGCCCCGGTGAAGGCGGCGCGCTCGACGGCGAAGTTGTTCAGCAAGGCCATCCAGGCCGAAAATGCAATCGGGGAGGCCGCCGCCATCAGCAGCAACAGAATTTCCGGCCGGCGCCAACCGCCGCGCAACAGGGAGGATTCGTTCGTCATGGCGAGCAATATAGTTCGCCTAACGCCGCCGGGACAGCGCCAGGATCATGCCGCAGGTGGCGAGTGCAATGCCGGCCCACTCCAAGGGGGCCGGCTGTTCGCCCAGCAGGGGAATCGCCATCAGGATAACCAGCGCCGGGATGAAGGCGGAGAACAGGGAGGCCAGGCTGGAACCCAGCAGCGCGATGGCGCGGGAGTAGACGATGATCGCGACGATGCCGGTGGCGATGCCCTGGTAGAAGCCCTGCCAGACGATCTCGCCCCAGGGCGCGGCCGGGATATGGCTGTCGTAAAAGAACAGCCAGAAGGGCAGGTAAGCAGCCCCCAGTACATTAAGGACCGCTGCCCCGCGAAGGGGGTGAATATCCCAGCGGCGGCACAGCACGGTGTAACAGCCCCACAGGATGGCGGCAGCCATGAAGAGCAGGTCGCCGAACCAGGCGTCG
>DAOVHN010000035.1 GCA_030671915.1 Pseudomonadota bacterium | reverse complement strand
TTCGTGGTGCTTCGAAATAACCCGGCCGCTCCGGTCGGTTAACTCCACCGCGACGCCCCGACGACCGCGAAGCCGGTGTTCGTACTGCCGTTCCAGTCCGGCCCGACCGACGACGT
The DNA here is from genome assembly GCA_030671915.1 of Pseudomonadota bacterium. Taxonomy (GTDB): domain Bacteria; phylum Pseudomonadota; class Alphaproteobacteria; order UBA8366; family JADFVY01; genus JADFVY01. Next base: position 10,094 of record DAOVHN010000035.1, on the reverse strand, counting down.
CGTCCGGCTGATAGGCGTCCTTCGGATCGGTTAACGTTAAATCGCTCTCTTGCACGGCTCCAACGTACCCGAGGACGTGGGCGGCCACGGATCCGCCTTGGTAGACACGCCGCTGCCGCGTCACAATCTTTACGCCGGGGAAGCTGTCGCCTTCGGTTTCGATCCGTGTGACCACGGCCGGCGACACGCCATCGATAATGATGTGGTAATCGAGTTGTTCGGCAATGGTAATCGGTGGCGGCGGCGGCCTGGGCGTCAACAACAACGCACGCGACAGCGCCGCCTGGCTGGGCCGGCGGCTGAACGGGGTCTTCCCCTATCTCGGCCCGATAAGTTTCGAATATTTCTGGAACGGCTGGCTGGACGTATCGCCCACCAGGCTGCCCGGCCTGCACGAACTGGCGGACGGACTTTACGCGGCGGTGGGTTTCTCCGGGCGCGGCGTGCCGACGGCAACGGCCATGGGGCGCGAGGCCGCACGGTTCCTGGCGACCGGGGACGCGGGCGCCATCGCCTTCCCCATCACCCCCCTGCCCCGCGCCCGTTTCAACCGCCTGGGCCAGTGGATCGTCGCCAATGTGATTATTCCCTACGACAGGTTCACGGCGCGGATCGATTAGGGCCGGTGCCTTGCGATGGCGCGGGCCGAAGCCGGCCTGTCCTCGACGCCGGCGGCGACGCGGGCGATGTTGGGGAAGCGGGCGTAGAGCGCTTCGGGCGGCTCGAACCAGGTCGTCAGCATATGCAGATAGATGTCGCAGGCGCTGAAGCGGTTGCCCAGCAGCCATTCGCCATGCGAGAGCGCGCCCTCGACGATCGCGAATTCGTCCAGCAGGGCATCGACGCCGCGCTTGCGGACATCGTCTTCGTCGGCGGCGAAGCGGTCCGGATAATAATAACGGCGGTAGGTCGGTTGCGGCGAATCCGCCAGATAGAGCATCCACTGGTAAAACAGCGGCCGGTCCGGGTCGCCGGGTGGCGGAGCCAGATGGGCCGCCGGGTACAGGTCGCACAGATGCATGACGATCGCCGCCGCCTCGAACATGGTGCGGCCATCGGGCAGGGTCATCGCCGGGATCAGCCCACAGGGGTTTAGCGCCAGATAGTCTGCCGACTTCTGCTGGCGGCCCTCATAGTCGATCAGGATTGCCTCATATTCCGCGCCAACCTCTTCCAGCACTGCCATTGGGGCCAGCGAGGCCGTCTCGGGCGCCCAGAAAAATTTAAACATCGCGTATCTCCCTTATTCGCCTGGCGCCGGTGCGGGCCGGGCCTCCTCCGTATGCGGCAGCAGCATGGCGAGCGTTGTTATCAACAACGCACCCGCGCCCAGCCCCAGGAACAGATACTCGAACTCGCCTGTCGCCGCCCAGACTTTCGACAGCAGCAGGATCGCCAGCGGCGCCGAGCCGAAGGCCAGCACGAACTTCATCCCGAAGGCCAGCCCGTGATGGCGTTCCGGCGTGAAGCGGGCCAGCAGCATGTTTTCCGCCGGAAGTTGCGCCAGGTTCATCATCACCGCCAGCATGGCAATGCCGATGAAGCCCAGCCCGCCGGCGCCGGCCAGCACCACCAGCAGGACCATTTCGATCATCCAGGCGGTCACATAGATATTCTTCAGGGGGTAGCGGTCCGCCAGCAGCCCGCCGGCAAGCTGGGTCACGCCGCCGACCGTATAGACCGCGGCGACCAGCAGGCCGACGCCGCTGGCGCCCCCCAGCAGGCCGCCGGCCCATTGCCCCAGATTGGCCGTCACCCAGGGTATGAACAGGTCAATCACCCGTATCTCGAACAGCTTGGGCAAGGCGTTCTGGGTGCCGTGATAGATCAGCCCGCCCGTGAACATGGCGACCAGCAGGATGATGAAGATGCGCGCCGTGCCGGTATGGCCGGCGGGTTTCTTCTCCAGTCCCGCGCGCGACTGTTCACGGATGTCCCCGCGCAGCACGAACAAGAGCATCGCCAACCCCGTCACCACCGCCACGATTCCGGGCGCGATGAAGGCCGCGCGCCAGCCCGAGACATCGATCAATATGCCCGCGATCAGCCCCGCGCCCGCGGAACCGAGGCTTCCGAATATCCCGTTGACCGCCAGCATCTTGCCCGGATTACCGGCCGCGTTGCGGATCATCCAGGGGACGCCGATGGGATGGTAGATCGCGCCGAACAGGCCGATGCCGGCCAGCCCGATCATCAGGGGAGGCGGCGCCGATACCAGGCCGCACACGATGGCCGCGGCGCCCATGCCGATGAAATAGATGACCATCATGCCGGGCACGCTCCAGACATCGCCCAGCCGGCCCGCCGGCAGCGCCGCCAGCCCGACCAGCAGCGAGCCGACCCACCAGAGCTCCAGCAGTTCGTTGTAGCCGGCGCCCCATTCGACCTCGAGGCGCAGCACGATCACCGCGTAGAAGGCCGTGAACATGTGGAAATAGAAATGGCCCAGGCTGGAGAATATCAGCGACAGCCTGGCGGAAAGCCGGGTCATCTCGGCACCCCCGTGCGCCGCCGGTTCACGCCGCACCGCCAGTTTCGTGGCCGACCCAGGCCAGATAATCCGGACTGCCAGCAGTGACGGGTACGGCGACGATGGACGGGCATTCGTAGCTGTGCAACGACCGCACCTTGCCGACGATCTCGTCTACAAGTTCGGACCTTGTTTTCAGGACCAGCATCGCCTCGGTCCCTTCTTTAACCTCGCCTTGCCAATGATATATCGAGGAAATTTCAGGAATGACATTAGCTCCTGCCGCCAGGCGGGCTTCGACGAGCACGCGGCCGATGCGTAGCGCCTCGGCGCGGTCTGCGGTATTGACATAGACAAGGCTGACGGACATGGGATTTTCCACAAATCGAGCGTGCGACTCGGAGTCTTCTTGGCGCGCGGGCAGTTCTATCCTACCATGGGTCCGCGGCACAAGAAGAGGAACAGGACCGCCATGTCTTCCAAGCCTCGGCTCGCCGTCGATAATACGAGCGAAACCGTTGAACGGCGAAACCGCCGGGCGCCGCGCCCGACGGCCGTGCAAATATCGTGGTTGCGCCGGGGCCTGGATCAGGCCGGCGGCAAGCTGCCGCTGTTCGACAGCGACGGCAAACGGGTCGGCGAACGCACCGTCAGGGCCTGCATCGAACAGGGCTGGGCCGAGCCCTGGTTCAAGAACCCCATAAAACCGGACTGGCTGGTCTGCAAGCTGAGCGAAGCCGGACGCAAGATGGTGGAGACCCGGCGCAAATAGCCGGCTACTTCAGCAGCACCTGTGCGCGCGCCGCCGTGCCTTCCGCGTCGATCACGGTAATCTGGACGAACCCCTCGCCATCGGGGCGCCAATCCGCGCGCCGGCGATGCGGCAGCGCCTCCACGGGTTCGCCATTGACCAGCCAGCGCAGCGGCTTGCGCCCGCCATCGGCGATCAAGGGTAAGGGCGCGTAACCGCCCTCCCCTTCACGCAACTCGACGACGGCGCCGTCGGGCGGGAACGAAACCAACAAGGGCTGGGTCAGCGACCGGCTGATCGTATCGGGCGCCGCCTCGCCCGCGGAAATCCGCCGAAGGCCGGGCGGCAAATCGCGTGCCGCGACATCGAGGACGTCTTCCGGCCGCCGGGGGTTGGCGGGGCTGCCGCTGCGCGGAAGCTGCAGGAAGACCTTGAACAGTACCGGCGCGGCCGTGGCCCTGCCGAAGCGGTCGGGGCTCGGCGTGCCGTCCGGGCGGCCGACCCAGACGCCCACGGTATAGCGCGCGTCATAACCGATCGCCCAGGCGTCGCGATAGCCGTATGAGGTGCCGGTCTTGAAGGCGATGCGGCGGCGCTCGCGGGTTGCGCGCGACTCCACGTAATCGCCGGGCGGCGGCGCGTCTTCCAGAATGCGCGTCACATACCAGGCCGCCGCCTCGCCCATCAGCGCCACCGGGCCCGGCCGATCCGTTTCATCCGGCGTAAAGGCCAGCGGCACGACAACCCCGCCATTCGCCAGTCCGGTGTAAAGGGCCACCAGATCCTGCAATGTGGTCCCGAGCCCGCCCAGCGCCAGCGGCAGTCCCGGTTCGCCCTCGCCGCCATATTCCAGGCGGGTACCCACGCCCCGCAGGCGCGCATCCACCCGGCGCGGTCCGACACGCTGCAACACGGTCACCGCCGGGATGTTGAGAGAATGCTGCAGGGCCTCGCGGATCGTCACCTCGCCGCGATAGACCTTGAGGAAATTTTCCGGGGTGTAGTTCCCGTAACGGGTCGGCATGTCGGCGACGACGGTTTCGGGATGGATCATCAGGTCGTCGAAAGCCATGCCGTAGATGAAGGGTTTCAGGGTCGAGCCGGGCGAGCGCACGGCCTGGATCATGTCGATCTGACCATGGCGGCTGTCGTCGAAGAAATCCGACGAACCCAGATAGGCCAGAACCCGGCGAATTTCATTTTCGACGACCATGATGGCGAGGCTGGCGCCGTCGTCCAGCATATCCTGCTCGGCCAGCACCAGATGCTCCAGCGCTCGCTGAAGCTCGCCATCTATCGTACTCCGGATGACCCGGGCTCCGGGATGCGATGCGGTCATCCGCCAAGCGAAATGCGGCGCGTCGAACGGCATCGGTCGGCGTAGCGAGGGGATCGGGTCTTGCCGTGCCTCGGCAACGGTATCGGCGGAAAGAACGCCGCGCTCCTCCATGACGGCCAGTACCTTGTCGCGCGCGGCGCGGGCACGTTCCGGATAGCGGTCGGGGCGCAGCGATTCCGGCGATTGCGGCAGGGCCACCAGCAGGGCCGCCTCGGACGGGGCCAGATGGCGCGGCTCTTTACCGAACCAGGCCAGGGATGCCGCGCGGATGCCCTCCAGATTGCCGCCATAGGGCGCCAGCGTCAGATACTGTGTGAGGATTTCATCCTTGTCGAAACGCCGCTCCAGTTGAACGGCGCGCCACATCTGATGCAGCTTTGCGCCCAGCGTGCGTTCCTTCGGCTCCAGCAGGCGGGCGGTCTGCATGGTGATGGTCGAGGCGCCGGAAACGATGCGGCCATGGCGAATCAACTGCCCGAAGGCGCGCCCGGCCGCCAGCGGATCGACACCCGGATGGCCGCGGAACCGTTGATCCTCCCAGGCCAGCAGCATTTCCAGATATACGGGAGCGACCGCGTCCGGGTCGGCGGGCAGGCGCCAGAACCCGGATTCGGTCGTAAAGCCACGCAGCACGCTGCCGTCCGAGGCCAGAACCAGTTGGGAAGAATCCTCCAGGCGCGAAAGGTCGGGCGGGAACAGCAGGTCCGCAAGTACCGCCACGGCGGCGAGCAGCACCGCCCCACCGCCCGCCAGGTGGAACCGCCTGCTGGACAGCAGCAAGCGGATCATGCGCCGCCCCCCGGAGGCATCGCTATTTCGCCGGCAGGATAGTGACCCGGCTCATACGGGTGCGCGCGAAATAAGTCGGCTGGTACATGTCCTCGACATAGACCGCCGGCAGCGTGAACTTGCCTTGGGAAACGGCCCGGACCAGATAGGCGAACCTGAAAGTCTGATCGCCCCAGCGGTTCATTTCGAAGGCCGCGACATAACGGTCGTCGCGCAATTCTTCATGCGCGGTCGGGGTCAGCTTTCCGATCCAACGCAACTCCTCGCGATCACGGCCGCCTACAAGCCGTTCGTTTTCCAGCTCGAAGCCGGCCGGCAGCAGGTCGACAACCATCGCCTGCTGGTCGCGCTTCGACGTGGACTCGCCATGAATCACGGCGACCAGCGTGTCGCCCTGCCGGACCTTGTTGAGGTTCGCCTTCTTGCCGTCCAGCGTGTAGAACGCGCGGAAGACCGCGAAACCCTCATCCGCGGCGGGCATCTCGTCGCGCGGAACGCCGCTGTAGGTGACGTTCTGCCAGATCGGCCTGTCGCCGAGATTTGCGATACCGACGCCGTCGCGCATTTCGTCCTCGCCAAAACGCACATAGATTGGCCGTTCGCTTTCCGGCAGGGTCATGCCCCGCACCGCGACCCTGACGGGCTCCGCCGTGCCCAACTCGCGCGCCGCCAGAATCAGCCAGGCCTTCTCCTGGGTGCTGAGGTACCGGTTCTTGTTGACCCGATCGGCCAGCTTCCTGGCATAGTCGGGCCAGTCGCCTTCCTCGATCCCCGACAAGGTCGCCAGATAGACCGTGGCAGCCATGTCCCGCGTGCCGGTTCCGTAATCCCAGTGCCACCAATCCTTCCAGAAACGATCGCCCCGATCCCATGAACGGGTGGCCGATACGAAGGCGGCGCTCGCCCGCCGTTTGTCGCCGGAAAGCGCCAGGGCCGCCCCCAATTGGGCCCGCCCAAGCGCGGTCGGGATACTCTGCAACTGAGTATCGTACAGGTAGCGCAGATCCGACTTACGGACTTGTCCAGTCCGCGCCAGCACGTAAAGCGCATAGGTGCGCGCCGGCAGGTTGGCCCTGCTGTAGCTGGGGTTGTCGACGCTGGATTTCAGCCATTTCAGGCCGCGCTGATAGGGATATTCAGGCACCGGGTATTTCAGTTCCTTGGCCTGGGTCAGGAAATCCATCACATAGGCCGACAGCCATTCCTCGCGGTTGCTGTGGGCGTTCCACAGTCCGAACGAGCCGTCGGAACGCTGCATGTTGAAGAGCCGCCGGATGGCGTCCTGCACCCTGCCGCGCAGCAAGACCGAGTTCTCCGCAACGCCCAGCGATTCGGCGATCTCCGACACATAAAGCAGCGGCAGCGCCCGGCTGGTCGTCTGCTCCGCGCAGCCATAGGGATAGCGGCTCAACGATTTCAGCAATTTCGCGAGCCCCATTTCCGGGCGCGAACTGAGCGTTACCATTGCCTCGCCGGAACCGGGAACGAAATCCTCCATGATGCTGCCCGTCAGCGTGGACTTTTGCCCGGACTGAATGCGCGAGCTGATCTGGCGGGACGTCACCGCCTGGGCGGGCCGCACCGCGATTTCCCAGTCGCGTTCGAGTTTGAAGCCGTCGGGGCCCTCGATGGTCAGTGTCAGGGCGCCAACGCCGACGCCGTCGCCGGTAAGCGACCATATCAGGTCGCGCTTGGCATCCCTGGCCATCTGGAAGGGTTTGCCGCCGCCATCCATGCCGGCGGCGCCCGCCGCCGCGAAGGTCACGTTATATTTGCCCACCGGGCCGTCCACGTTATGGACCGAGACGGTGACCCGCGCCTCGTCGCCGGGTGCCAGGAAGCGCGGCAGCGTGACCTGGCTTACGACCGGATCGCGCACCGTCATGTCGGTGTCGGCGGAACCGACGGCGGATTTGCTCCAGGCCACGGCCATCAGCCGAAGCCGGCCGTTGAAATCGGGCACCTCGAGCGGCACGGTCACGCGGCCGCCCTCGCCCACCTCGACAACGCCGGAGAACAGCGAGACGGTTTTCACGCTGCTGGCGTCCAGGCCGCCCAGATGACGGCCCGCGGCGGCCTCGTCGCCGCCCTGCCTTACGGTCACCGGTCCGCCTTCGGCGGCGGCGATCAAATTGCCGTAACCGTCACGCAGGGCGACCCCCAGGCGGCGCTTGCCGAAATACCAGTCGGCGGGCGCGGGCGACTTGAAACTGGTCAGCTGCAATATGCCGACATCGACCGCGGCCAGTGTCACATGCGCCTTTTCGCCGGCCGCAATGTTACCGACGGTCAGGCCGATATCGATCGTCTGGCGCGGCTGGATCCGCGCCGGCGCATCGATCGCCACGTCCAACGTACGGTCCGCGTAATCGCGGGCCAGCCAGGCCAGGCCGATGGCGCGGGCGGGCTGATGCGGCTTGTCCGTTTCGGCGGCGCGGAACAATGTCGCGGTCACATAGGCGCCGGCGTCCCATTCCTCCATGACCGGCAGTTCGACCACCAGCCCTTCGGCCGGCACGAATATATTGCGGGTCTCATAGACCTTGCCGCCGGCGACGGTCAGCAGCATCTCGCCCGCGAAGGGCGGTTTGATATGAACGCGCGCGGTCTCGCCGACCCTGTATTTGTCCTTGTCGAGCGAAAGCCGCAGCTTGTCGGGCACCTCCGACGATACGCTGGACGAGAACCAGCCGAAGCGGAAGCGCACGCTGGTGGCGGCCCCCGTCGCCGGATCGCTGACCTCAAGCCGGTATTGGCCCCATTTCCGGCTGAAGCCGATTTTCGCGGGCGTTCCCGCCGCAATGTCCAGATCCCCGGAGTCGACGGAATTAGCGTCTATCGTGACCCTGTAGCGCCAGTTCCCGCCATGCGTATACCAGTGATACCAGAGGTCCTCGTAGAACAGTTCGTATTTCAGATCCTTGGCCGCAACTTGCTTGCCCCCGCGGTCCATGACGACAACATCGAATCCGGCCTCGGTTCCCTTTTCCAGCCATTCGGTGGTGAAACGCGGTTTGATGCCGATCGTCCTGTCGCGCGCGCGAACCGGAAGATCGAGGATGCGCGAGACCGCGCGCCCGCCATTTTCTTCCACCGAAACGCGCAACCGGGCCTTCAGCGGCCGGGTGGTGTCGGGCTCCTCGTCGAATCTGAATTGCATGGTGGCAAGGCCGTTCCCGTCGGTCTTGGCCGGGTCGAGCGACTCGCGGCGCGGCCGCCATTCCTCCTGAACGAGGCCGAATTTATAGCCCTTCATTTCCGGCCAGGGATTGTTGTCCTGCATCAGGACCATCTCGCCCTCGACCGCGAGGCCGGCGCCCGGCGCGCCATAAAGGAACTGGGCATCGATGGCGACCTCGTAGTCCTTGTCTGGCACCACATAGGGCGTTTCGGACGACAGCTCGACCTCCATGCGCTCGGGCACGAAGTCCTCGACCTGGAAGGTTCCCGCGCCGACGGACGGCCCCTTGGGATCGACCAGCGCCTGGACGGTCCAACTGCCGGTATTGGCCGATTTCGAGAGCGACAGGGCGAAATGGTAGCCGCCGCCCTTCCCGCTCTCGCTGACATCGACGACGTTATGCTCCGTCCCGTCGGGTTTCAGAAAACGCAGTTTGAGCGGCAAGCCCTCCCGCGCCGTGGCCCGGTCGTCGCGCAACAGGGCGACGAGATTGACCGTCTCGCCGGGGCGATAGACACCCCGGTCGGTATAGATGAATCCGTCGATCGGGCCGGGTCCGGCGCGCCCGCCAACGCCGCGGTCGGTGAGGTCGAAGGCGGGCTTGGTCAGGTCCAGAAAATTGAATTCTCCGGAGTCGCCAAAGGCCATCACGGCACCCGGCCGGGCACCGCCCTTGCCGCGCACCAGGCCGGGCGCGAAGCTGGCCTTGCCCGTTTTGTCGGTGGTCGCCGTGCCCAGCACCTCGTTATTGCGGGCAATTAACTGGACCTTCGTTCCGGCCAGGGATTTCGCGTCCTGCAGCGAGCGCAGAAAGACATGCAGCCCGTCGCGCCCCGAGATGCTGGTCATGCCGATATCGGTGACGACCATCCACTGGGTCGCCTCGTAATAGACGTAACCCTGGCGCTCGGCGCGCGGGATGGCCATGACGATATAGATGCCGGGCTCGGGCTGGCCGAGGATGGCGCCCACGGGGATGGAGGTCTTGACCCCGCGGTTCTTTTCCATCTCCATCTCGATAACGCCTTCCCAGACGGTCTCGCCGGACAGCGAGGCGATCCGGCTGGCATCCCAGCGGGCCATGAGGCTGCTGATGCGGCCCGAGTTGATCTCGTTGATCAGGTTGCGATCGTTGATCCGCAGGATCTTGACGTCGGCCTCCGAAACATTGACGGATGTCAGCGGCAACGCGCGTTCGCCGCGGCTGGGAAGGATGTAGGATGCGCCGGAAAACTTCAGCGACGGCTCGCGGTCGGGTATCGAGACGTTGAACTGTTCGGTCTTTTTCGTCGCCCGGTCGCCGGAATCGGGCAATCCTTTCAGCAATGTCGCGGAATAGACCTCGCCATAGTTCATGCCGGAAACGCAAAGCCGCCGGCCGCGGGCGGTGAACTCGGCCGGGAATTCGGGCTCAAAGCGCACATAGTCTTCGTAACGCACGCCGCCACGGGTGTTCAGCTTACGTGTGAATTCGAAACAGGCGCGGGGCGAGTCGGTCTCCGACTCCACATAGACATCGGTGAAGCGCATCTCGTCGCGCGCGGCCTGGACGGCGGTGGGCAGC
>DAOVHN010000678.1 GCA_030671915.1 Pseudomonadota bacterium | reverse complement strand
CTGGCGGTCGCCGCCGCGCTGGTCTCGTCGCTGACCGGCAGGCCGGTTCCGGCGGGCAGCGCGATCTTCGGCGAAATAGGCCTGTCGGGCGAGGTGCGGCCGGTAGCCCAGGCCGAGGCGCGGCTGAAGGAAGCCGGCAAGCTGGGCTTTACGCGGGCGATTACACCGCGCATAAGACAGGCGGGCGCAGTGGCGCAGAAATTGCGGGTGCGCGAGATCGCCGATCTCGGCGAACTTGTGTTGATGTTCGATGACGAAGAGCCGGCGGCGCGCGCCGCCATGGCACGGGGAGTGGATAATTGATTGCCGATATCGTCGTAGCGGCTGTCCTGCTGATATCGGGCGTGATTGCTCTGTTCAGGGGTTTCGTCAAGGAGACCCTGACCATCGCCGGCTGGATTGGCGCCATTTTTATTACGCTATATGGTTATCAGCATATTGCGCCGCTGCTGACCGACTTCATCACGGATAGCTGGGTCGCCGAACTCGTGGCGGCCTCGGCCCTGTTCCTGGTCTCGCTGGTCATCCTCACCATCGTCTCACACATGATTGCCAGCCGGGTGCAAGGCAGCGTACTAGGCCATCTGGATCGTGCGCTGGGCTTCGTGTTCGGACTGGTGCGCGGCATGGCGCTGGTTTCCCTGGTCTATCTGGTCGGCACCCTGTTCTGGGACGAGGACAACCTGCCGGACCAGATTCACGAGGCCAGGAGCTTGCCACTGGTCAAGATCGGGGCCGATTTCCTGGCCAGCCTTGCGCCCGAGGACACCTTCCCCGGCCGCGAAGACGCCGGTGACCGGATCAACGATGCGGTCAAAGGCATTAAAGAAGGCGTGGGCGAGGCCGTTGAGGGCGTGGCCAAGGAAAAGCTGGAAGAAATGATCGAGGAAATCGATGCCGAGGAGCGGTTGCGCCGGCTGAACAGCCCGGAACCGGAAACGACCCCACCGAATGACGGAGCAATTCCGGCGGAGCCGCCGGAAGACCTGCCGCCGCCACCCGGTTACGAAGAAGAAGAACGTAGCGACATGCAGCGACTGATCGAGAGCAACCAGTAAGTGGCGATGGACACCGCAAAGGGGGAACCCGCCGTGATACCCACCACCAATCCCTTCGACGACGACCATCTGCGCGAGGAATGCGCGGTCTTCGGCGTATACGGCCATGTAGACGCCGCGGCCCATGTGGCGCTTGGCCTGCATGCGCTGCAGCATCGCGGCCAGGAAGCCGCCGGCATCGTCGCCTTCGACGGGCGCCAGTTCCATGCCCATCGCGGGCTGGGCCTGGTCAGCGACATCTTCGCCGACAGCAACGTGATCGGACGGTTGAAGGGCTCGGCGGCGGTCGGCCATACCCGTTATTCGACCACCGGCGAACTGGTGCTTCGCAACGTGCAGCCGCTCTTCGCGGAGTTCGAGTTCGGCGGCATGGCGATCGCCCATAACGGCAACCTGACCAACGCGCGCCTGCTACGCCAGGACCTGATCCGCCACGGCGCCATTTTCCAGTCCACCACCGACACCGAGATTTTCAATCATCTCATCGCCAACGAGCGTGGCGGCATGCTGGACCGCGTTGTCCGGGCGCTGAACACGGTGGAGGGCGCCTATTCGCTGATCCAGCTGACCAAGGACGGGCTGATCGGCGTGCGCGACCCGCTGGGCGTGCGGCCCTTGCAACTGGGCCAGCTGGACGGGGCCTGGATGCTGGCCTCGGAAAGCTGCGCCTTCGATATCATCGGGGCCAAATTCGAGCGCGATATCGAACCGGGCGAACTGGTTATCATCAATGACGACGGCGTGCACAGCCACCGCATCTCGCTGGCCGCCAAATCCCGCTTCTGCATCTTCGAATATATCTATTTCG
>DAOVHN010000127.1 GCA_030671915.1 Pseudomonadota bacterium | reverse complement strand
GCGACGCTGATATATTTCCGGCCCGATTCCTGCGCCTGGGCAACCGCGTCGTCGATCGAATGGCCTTCGCGCAAGCTCGCCAGCTTGATCAGCATGGGCAAGTTGATCCCGGCAATCACCTCGACCTTCGCTTCCTTCATAATCGAAATCGCCAGGTTCGATGGGGTGCCGCCGAACATGTCGGTCAGCACCACGACGCCATCGCCATCGTCCACCTCGGCCACGGCGGCAAGGATATCCTGGCGCCGCTGTTCCATATCGTCGTCGGCCCCGATACAAACGGCGGCCACATTGCTTTGCGCCCCGACGACGTGTTCCAGCGCGGCGATGAATTCAGCCGCCAGCCGCCCGTGGGTCACAAGAACCATCCCTATCATTGCATTTTCCTTATTGCTTCCCTTGTTGCCGGTCAGCGCATGTCTTGCCCGGCGCCGCGTTGAATGTCCCGATGGGTCAGATGTATCCGGCGCCCGTCCGATCCCAGCATTTTTCCCAGCCGCTCCGCAACGTAAACCGAGCGGTGCCGGCCGCCCGTGCAGCCGACCGCGATAGTCAGGTAGCTCTTGCCTTCCTTTTCGTAGCGCGGAAGCAGAACCGACAACATAGCGCCCAGCCCATCCAGAAATGTCGAGAAATCCTCATCGCGGGCGATAAATTCACCAACCGGCGAGTCCTGGCCCGTCATTTCGCGAAGCGCGGGATCGTAATGCGGGTTGGTCAGGAATCGTGCGTCGAACACAAGGTCAGCCTCGCGCGGCAGTCCATAGCGGTACGAAAAGGATGTAATCAGCAACGCGAGGCCCGACTGGCGCCCGATCGCAAAGCGCCGCGATATCTCGTCCTTCAATGCGCCTGGCGAAAGCTGCGCGGTATCGATTGTCAGGTCCGAGCGTTTGTGCAGATCGGCCAGCATGCGCCGTTCCAGCCGCAGACCGTCAACCACCGGACGCTCGGCGGCCAGCGGGTGGCGCCGGCGCGTCTCGGTAAAACGCCGCACAAGCACGTCGTCTTCGCAGTCCAGGAACAGCAGCGTCACGCTCACCTTTCCCGAAGCCAGAAGCCGGTCCAGCCCCGAGATAACCGATTCGACGCCGAAGTCCCGGGTTCGTATGTCGACGCCCACCGCCAGTGGCGGCCGGTCCGCCGGTCCGCCCAGCACCACGCTTTCCAGCAGCGTCAAGGGCAGATTATCGACCGCCTCGTAGCCCAAATCTTCAAATGATTTCAATGCAGTGGAGCGGCCGGCCCCGGAGACGCCGGTCACAAGCACGATGCGGTTCACCGCATCTCCATGGCCGCCCTTGCCGGCGTCTGTTTCGCCGTTCGTCATGATGATGGCCGTCAGGATCCCAACAATGCCCTCAGTGCCAGCTTGACCTTGGCGGTCGCGGACATTTCAAACGGGGCCAGTTGAATTTGTGGGACCTGCTGGCCAACCAGCTCGATGGGCTCGAATTCCGCCATACGCGGAACGTCGGCGGGATTCGACATGTCGATCAGCAGGAAGACAGGCACGATGGCGGGCGGCCCCATTTTGATGATGCCGACGCCGCGAACTTCCATCTTGCCGGCGATTTCCGCGGGCGGTTGCGCCATCAGGCGGCCGCCTTCAATGAAAAGAACTGTCTGGTCGTCGGCGACAAGAAGCGCACCCTCGTTGATCAGCCTGACGGCGAGGTCGGATTTGCCGCTGCCCGAGGGGCCGCGCAGGATAACCCCGCGGCCGTCCAGGGAAACGGTTGTAGCATGGATCGTAATCATGACGCAGACAGTGGTGCGGCTTGCGCGTCGAGTCAATCTTCCATTGCCGATTTTTGCGGTCGATTATGGCGTGCGGCGGCGGCCCATGTTAGAATCCAATCCCGACTCTTAACGGCCCCTGTCCCGGAAAATCATGTTCGAAAACCCGTTTGCCAATATCGGCGACCTGTCCATCCTCGCGTCGGACCTGTTCACCATTATCGCGCCGGTCTTCATCTGCGCGGCCATCGGCTATGTTTGGGCACGCCGCGGCATGTCGTTCGACAATGAATTCACGACCAGCCTTACCTCCAACATCGCATTTCCCTGCCTGATCGTGGCGACGCTCGCCAAGCTGGAAATCGGCCCCGAGGCGTTCTCGCAGATGGCGCTCGCCGGGCTGATCACGGTGGCCGCGACCATAGCCGCGGCGGCGGCGATCCTGAAGCTGGCGGGCTATTCGCAACCGGTCTATCTGCCGTCACTTGTGTTCGGCAACACCGGCAATATCGGCTTGCCGCTCTGCCTGTTCGCCTTTGGCGAGGAGGGCCTGGCACTGGCCATCGTCTTCTTCACCGTTTTTCTGGTAATCCAGTTCACCTTTGGCATCTGGGTGTCGGCGGGGCACAGTTCGATCCGCATCCTGTTGCGCACGCCGCTGGTCTGGGCCGCGCTGGTCGGCATATCCCTGCAGTTACTGAATATTCATCTGCCGACATGGATCGACAATACTATCGGTTTGATCGGGGACCTGGCCATACCGCTGATGCTGTTGACGCTGGGCGTGTCGCTGGCGAAGCTGAGAGTCGCCAGCCTGGGGCGCAGCATTGCGCTGTCGGCCGGCCGGCTTGCCATCGGCCTCGCCGTCGGGCTCGCGGTGGCTGCATTGCTTGAAATGGAAGGGGTGGCACGCGGGATACTGATCCTGGAATCGACCATGCCGGTGGCGGTGCTGAATTACCTGTTCGCCGCGCGCTATAACCGTTCGCCCGAGGAAGTCGCGGGTCTGGTACTGGTCTCGACCGCCATTTCCTTCGTCACCCTGCCAGGGCTGCTGTTGCTGGTACTTTAGTTTTACTTTTCGGGTTTGGCGAAGGGTATGCGCACGATGAAACGCGCACCCGCCGGCTTGCCCGCCGGGCCCGGAATATTCTCAGCCCTGATCGTTCCCCAGTGCGCCTCGACGATCTGCTTGGAGATCGAAAGCCCCAGTCCCGAATGGGTGCCGAATTTTTCGTTCGACGGGCGCTCGCTGTAGAATCGGTCGAAGATGGCCTCAAGCTTGCCTTCCGGCAGGCCCGGCCCTTCGTCCTCGACAACCGTTTCGACCATATCGCCGTCCAGTCTGGCGGCCAGGTGGATCTTGCCGTCCGGCGGGCTGAAACTGACCGCATTGCCGATCAGATTGTGGAATATCTGCACCAGGCGGTCCTCCATACCGTTTACCGTAAGGCCCGACTCGCGTTCCAGCGCCAGCACGAGTTCGGGGGCCTTCTTGCCGCTCGATGTTGTCTGGTGCATGTCGGCCAGCGTCGTCAGCATGGCGGCAAGATCGACCGACGCCGCTTGGGCGCGACTCAATTCCGCATCCAGCCGCGAGGCATCCGAGATATCGGTAATCAGGCGGTCCAGGCGGCGCACGTCGTCCTGCACGATCGCCAGCAATTGCCGCTGCTTCTTCTGGTCTTTCACCCGCGCCGCGGTTTCCACTGCGCTCCTCAGCGAGGTTAGCGGATTCTTCAGTTCATGGCTGACATCGGCGGCAAAGCGTTCGATTGCGTCAAGCTGGGCCTGCAACTCCTGTGTCATGGCGCGGAAGCTGCCCGACAGGTCGCCGATTTCGTCGCCCCTGCCGGTCAGGTCGGGTATGGTATGGTTATGCCGGCCGATGTCGCGCCTGCCCCTCTCGGCGGCCTCGGCCAGGCGGCGCACCGGCCGCGCAATGGTTCCCGCCAGATAAAGAGACAACAGCGTCGTGACCAGCAGGGCGCCTGCAAAGACCTGCAGTACGACCAGCCTCAGCGAGCGTAGTGCCCTGTCGATATCGTCGCCGTTTTTCGACAGCATTAATGCGCCCAGCACCTGGCGGTAACGTTGCACCGGCACGGCCACGGACAAAATGTAGTTCTCCCCGATCTCGGTCAGGCGAAGCGCGTTGCTGGTTTCACCGCGCAACGCCCCGATGACCTCTTCGTAATCGGCCGCGGTTTGCATCGGCGCCTCGAGATAAGGGGGCAGATCGTGTCGTCGCGGCAACCAGTCCAGCATGTCGATGATGGGGTCCAGCAGCGGCCGTCTTTCACTGGGCGGCGGCAGCACCTGGATATGGATAACGCCGCCACCGGCGACCAGCAAGCGGCTGTCGGCGGCCAATTTGCCGTCGGGCAGGAACAGCCGCGCGCGCATGGCGTTGGATTCGCTGAGGCGCCGCACGATCTGTTGCGCCGGCGGGATGTCCAGCATCTGGTCGCCGCTCAACGTCGTGGCGATGGCGCCCTCGCCGATGGCGCCCGCGAACACCTCGCCCTGGGTTTTCAGGGCGTCCATCTCGGTCTCGATCAGGCTGTCCCGGTATTGGCCCAGCGACAGGAAGCCGGCGACGGGAATCAGCACCGCGATGAAATTGACCGCCAACACCTTTCGGGTCAGCGGCGAGATCAGCCTGCTCCGGGCACCGCCGGTGACCCGCTTCGGGCGGGCCCGCCGAAATGTTACCGGCCTTTTTCTTTCGGCTGCACTTTCGTTGCGCGAAACAGCATCCCGGTCGGCCCGCAGCACAGGTTGCTCTCCGGTATCGGACTCGTCGATTTCCGGGTCGGGTTTTTTCGCCTCCAGGGCGAGTTTTTCCTTGTCGGGCGCGACTTCTTCCTTCGCGTCCTCCCCTTTAACTTCGGCAGCTTCCCATTCTGGTTCTGCCCTCATGCCTCTCGATATCGGTATCCTACGCCGTAAAGCGTCTCGATCTGTGCGAAGTCATCGTCGGCTAATTTGAATTTCTTGCGCAATCTCTTGATATGGCTGTCGATCGTCCGGTCGTCGACATAAATGCTTTCGCCATAGGCCGCGTCCATCAGCTGGTCGCGGTTCTTCACATGGCCCGGCCGCTGCGCCAGCGCCTTCAGCAGCAGGAACTCGGTCACCGTAAGCGAAACCGGCGCATCCTTCCAGGTACAGACATGGCGATCGGAATCCAGCACCAGGTTGCCGCGGACCAGCAGGTCCTCGCCCTTGGTCTCGCCCTGTTCCTCGCCAATTTCCGTTCGGCGCAGCAGGGCGCGGATTCGTTCGATCAGCAGGCGCTGCGAGAACGGTTTGGTGATATAATCGTCTGCGCCCATGCGCAGCCCAACAACCTCGTCGATTTCGTCGTCCTTCGAGGTCAGGAAGATAACCGGCGTGGCCATGGTCTTGCGCATGCGCTGCAGCAATTCCATCCCGTCCATGCGCGGCATCTTGATATCCAGGATAGCAAGATCCACGGGACGCTGCGCCAGGCCGCGCAGCGCCTCTTCGCCGTCGGTATAGGACCGCACCTGATAACCCTCTGCTTCGAGGGCCATGGATACGGAAGTCAAAATGTTGCGGTCGTCGTCGACCAAGGCAATTGTCTGGTGCATGTGGCACACTCCCCACGCCAATTATGAACGTTATACCCTTAATATTGGGTAACGCGCCATGTTTGCACCGTCCTGTGACGGAAATAGGGCCGATCCATGTCCATTCCGGCTCCAATTTTGGACGATGCGGCGATATGTCATGCCGTCTTAAACGGCTGATTGGCATACATTTCTGTCATGTATAGCAGGATTTCAAGGTGGGCAGCTTCGCCATCCGCGGGAATGGCTCTTTTCAGGCGTGCGGCTTAATGACCCGGCGCAGGATCAGTTCCATGCCGGCCGGAATGGTAATCGCGGCGCTGGCGGCGATCGCCCTGGTGGCGCTCGTTGCCCTGTTCCTGTTCGGCGGATTGTCCGAAGGTGGGCCGCCGCCCACGCCGCCCGCCGCCCAGAGCGGGCAATTACCTTTCTGAAACGTTTTCGGGCGCGCATTCGATTGACCCGGCCGATCATCCTCGTTTACTGTCACGCCTGATGGTTCTCCCATCAGGGAGATGAAAAGGGAACGACGGTGCGCCCGGTCAACGGGCAAGTCCGTGGCTGCCCCCGCAACTGTGAGCGGCGAGTTCCCGTTCCGTATGGGCCCAAGGCGGGCCCGGCCACTGGGAAACCGGGAAGGCGGGAACGGGGGCGACGAACCGCAAGCCAGGAGACCTGCCATCCCCCGGGCCATGCGCCGTCCGGTGGAGCCTTGATGGGACATGGCGCAGTCCCGCACGACAACACGGAGGGTGATATGTCGCGCTTGATATCGGTTCTGGGAACGAATACGTCGCTTGCCGCTGAGCGGGCTTCGGCTGCCGTGGTGGCGGCTCTGTTGGGCCTTTTCATTCTGTATGGGGTGGGCTTCGCGCAGATAACCCACGAAACGGCGCACGATACGCGCCACTCGACCGGATTTCCCTGCCACTAGGCCAATTCGATGATCACAAGAACGCTGTTGACCGGCTTGCTGGCCGGGCTGGCGGCCGGTGCTGTCTTGACGCTGCTCTATATCGGCAAGATTCAGCCATTGATCTTGGCTGCCGAGGGCTATGAGCAAGGCGTCGACCCGGCGCTCTCGGCCCCGTTCATGCGCTTTTTCGATACCTTCCTGTTCAATATCCTGAACGGCGTGGGCTTCGGCTTGTTGCTGGCCGCCATCCTGGTTATGCGCGGGCGGCCCGTGGGGGTCGGCCCGGGCGTGTTGTGGGGCGCGGCGGGATTTGCGGTCTTCGTTCTGGCCCCCGCCGTCGGCCTGCCGCCGGAACTGCCCGGCAGCATAAGCGCGCCGGTCGAGGAGCGGCAGATCTGGTGGCTGCTCACGGCCGCGGCGACCGCGGGCGGCATCGGTCTGCTGGTGCTCCAGGCGCGCCGGATACTGAAAAGCGCCGGAATCCTTTTGCTCCTTCTTCCCCATATCGTGGGGGCGCCGCATACGGACGTTTATGGCGAGGCATTGCCGGCGGAACTGGCGGCCGAATATGTCGGCCTGTCGATCGGCACAATGGCCTTGTTCTGGCTCATGCTGGGCGCCGTGGCGGGCTATTGCCACGACCGATTCGCCGGCAGGAGCGACGAGGAGACCCGCGTTTGACGGATGAAATCGATCCTGCCCCGTTTTGCCGCCGGATCATTCGAGGCGCCGGCCGTGCGACGCTTGCCACCACCGCCGTCAAGGGCAAGGGCGGCGTCGGCGGGCCCTGGCCATACGCGTCGCTGGTCCTGACAGCTTGCGACGGGCACGGAAGCCCGCTGCTGCTGATTTCGGACCT
>DAOVHN010000228.1 GCA_030671915.1 Pseudomonadota bacterium | reverse complement strand
GCATTCCCGAGGGCCTGTCGATCCTCACCGCCCACGACATGAACGACCCGGACAGCAGCCGCATCGCCCGCTACCTGCCCCTGTTCCGCGAGGCCGCCGAACCGGACCCGGAGAAGGGCGACTGGGAGGAATGGCAGGCGCTGCTGGCCAGCCGGGACACCGACGACGACCATTTCGGCGCCATGAACATCGTCACCGACGCCGGTTTCGGCACCCTGTCGAGCTCCCTGATCGCCCTGCCCTCCGCGGAAGCCGGAGACCCGCGCGGCAAATGGCTGTTCGCCAACGGGCGGCCGGGGGATGTGGGGTATGAGGCGGTGGAAGCCTGAAACAGAAAACGGCGGCCCGCGATGGGGCCGCCGTCGTTCTTTTCGCTTTTCCGCGCCGGGTTACGCCGCGTCGCGGCGGTTGCGGCTGCGGCGGAAGGGCTTGTTGCCGCCGCCGGGTTTGGTGGGGCGCTTATGCTGTTTAGGGCCGTCCTGGCCACGCTGTTCCTGCCTGGCGCCTTCTGGCTGCTGTTTGTGCTGTTTATTGCCTTCCTCGCGCTTCGGCTCCCAGCCACCGGCCTTGTTGTTCTTCGGCTTGTGCGCCTTGAACTTCTTGCCGGCCGGCTGACCGCGATGCGGTTTACGGCGCTGTTCGTTGCGGTTCTCGTCACGGTCCCGGCGCTCGCCCTGGCCGCCGTCATTGGCCGCGCCCAGCGGGTTTACCGCCGTGTCGATGGGGCGTTTGAGCAACCGCTCGATATCGCGAAGATATTTCTTCTCCGACGGGTCACAGAACGAGATTGCGATGCCGCCGGCCCCGGCGCGCGCGGTGCGGCCGATGCGGTGGACATAGCTTTCGGCCTCCATCGGCAGGTCGAAGTTGATCACATGGGTGACGTCGTCCACATCGATCCCGCGCGAGGCGATATCGGTGGCGACCAGAACCCGCGAGCGGTTGTCCTTGAAGTCGTTCAGCGCCCGCTGACGCGCACCCTGGGACTTGTTGCCGTGGATCGCGTCGGCATTGACGCCGCTTTTCACAAGCTGGTCGGCCAGCCGGTTGGCGCCGTGCTTGGTGCGCGTAAACACGATCACGCGCGACAGCGACGGGTCGGCCATCAACTCATGCAGCAGGTCGCGCTTGCGCGAACCCTGCACATGGAACACATGCTGCTTGATGCGGTCGACGGTGATCACTTCCGGCGTCACCTCGATTTTCGCCGGGTTGACCAGAATCTCACGCGCCAGCTTTTCGATCTCGCGCGGCATGGTGGCCGAGAACAGCATGGTGTGGCGTTCACGCGGCAACATCTGCACGATCTTGCGGATGTCCCGGATGAAGCCCATGTCGAACATGCGGTCGCCCTCGTCGAGGATGAACGTCTCCGCACAATGCAGATCCACATGGCGCTGGTTGACGAGGTCCAGCAGGCGGCCCGGCGTGGCGACCAGGATATCGACGCCGCGGCTCATCGCCTTGACCTGCCGATGCTGGGGAACGCCGCCGGTAATCACCGTATGACGAATTGAGCAGAAATGCGAATAGGCGCGGACTGAATCGCCGATCTGCACCGCGAGTTCGCGCGTCGGCGCCAGGATCAGCGCACGAACGCCATTACGGCCCGGCTGCTTCTGGTCCTTGTTCAGCCGCTGCAGCAGCGGCAGGGTGAAGGCAGCGGTCTTGCCGGTGCCGGTCTGTGCGAGCCCGAACAGGTCGCGCCCTTCCAGCAGCAAGGGAATCGCCTGCGCCTGGATCGGGGTCGGGTGGGTGTATTTCTCGACCTCGAGGGCCTTGAGAAGCGGCCCGGAAAGGCCGAGATCGGTAAAGGTAACTTCGGTCAAAACAAAATATCTCTCTGCGCGACAAAGGCCCACCCCTGCCCTGCAAAGGACATGGGGCCGCATCCGTGGCGCGTCGCCGTCTTCCCCGCGCAATCGGATCAACGGTAGGTTTTATGGGATAAAGTCTCGGGACTGAAACCACCCACTAAAGGGCGGCGCATAGCGCGATCGCGAGAAATTCTGCAGTGCATATAGGGGGAGGCGCCTGTAATGTCAAGCAGTTGCGGGCCGACGCCACTTTGCTACTTGTGACAGACCGGGCTATGGCCCGCTCTGACATTCTCGTGAACTGTACGGGATTTTCAGCGCGGAATCTGTATCATCCAGGTTATCGAGCAGCGTCGGCCGGGCCATGCAAAGAACCGGTTGCCGGTGCTGAAGCAGGTGCGAAGGGTTGCCGGGCAGCAATAATCGAAGGGACGGGCAGCATCGTGGATTATCGACATCTTCAGCGGCTTGTCGGCGAGAAGTTTCGCGACCAGTCGACCTATATCGTTGCCTTGATCGTCGGCACGCTGATCAATGCTTACGGGCAGCTTCTGGTTCCATGGTTTCGCGGCGCGGCGGATCCCTTTGTCGCCCTGGCCGCGGAGTTCGATCTGAATCCGGGGCTGGCGCTGTTCTCGATTTTCCTGGCCTACGCCTTCCCGCTCTGCGTCGGCGTCTACGCCTCGGTCGCCACGCGTTACAAGGGGCGGCGGTTCGAATCCGTGGCGGATTTTCCGGACCGCAAGCCGGATCCCGTCTTCCGAGCCACGCCAGACGGCCGGATCGTCGAGGTCGGCGCCACCACGCGCGCGCTGTTCGAGCAATATGAGGTCGATTCGGCGCAGGCCATCCTGGGCGATGACCTGTGGCAGGAGATCGTCTCGAAACGCGCATCCACATGCGGCCGCAATATCTATTTCGATCCTGAAGGCGCCTCATACGCCCTGTCGCACGCGCCGACGAACAACGAAGAAATCAATATCTACCTGACGCGGCTGCCGGTTTGAGCCTCATACCAGGGACCGTTGCCGATCGAATTCAGCCGGTAGACGCCGACGATGCGCCGCGTGCCCTCACGCCGCAGGATCACTCCTTCGCCAGCAGGACGCCGCCGAGGAATACCACCTCCTCGAAAGTTCGGTCCAGCGAGCCGCTGTGGAAATCCTTCATGACGGCGCCCTCCGCGTAGCGAACACGGGCGCCGACCGGGATGTCCCGGCGGGGAATCGCCAGCCACGTCCCCTTGCCGTCATCCGTCACATGCAAATAGGTATATTTGCCGGCGTCAATCGCCTCGCTGACCTCGCCGACGTTCGGCAGATCGGGCTGGCCGGCAGGGGCAGCCGGAACCGGGGAATGGCCGGGGGGGAGTGTCGTCGGAACAGGTGGATGGCCAGGGGCGACCGCAGCCGCGGACTCGCCCGCAACCTCGACGCTACCGAGGAACAGCACCTCCTCGAAGGTCCGTTTCAGCGAGCTGCTGTGGAAATCCTTCATGAGGGCGCCCTCCGCGTAGCGGATTTCGGCGCCGACCGGGACGTCGCGCTTGGGAATCGCCAGCCACGTCCCCTTGCCGTCCTTCATCGCATGCAGATAGGTGTAAGTGCCGGCATGAACCGTCTCGCTGACCTTGCCGCTGTTGGGCAGGGTGCTCTGGGCGACCGGAACGGCAAGAGAGAGCGGCGTTTCCGGCAAGGACGGAGCGACCAAGGGCGGCGCGGCCATGGCCGCTGTCGCCAGCCCCACAAGCGCGATCGATGACAGAAGCAAAATTTTCACCAGGGTATCCTTTTCTGAACCGGCGTTTTCGAAGCAATTGCTGTCTTTCTTGCCGCAGCGGCGCGTGCGGCGCATTGACGTGGATCAGCTTTTCCGGCCACGCAACGCTTGGCAAGGCAGGCCCCTGCTTCATCCTCAAAAATCGTCCTCGTCTTCCCAGCGTCTTTCACCCACGTCGCAGGGCGGGGCGATGCGGTTCGGGGTGAACTGTATGGGGACGAGTTCAGGCCGGGAGTCCGGGAACGCATCCGCGATCTCGATGATCAGCTTGCGGCGTACGGCCTCGGCGAATTCCGGAAAAGAGTTGGCGACCACAATGAAGGCGCCGGGGCCGCCGATAACGCAGTTCTCGTAATAGAGGTCGAGATTGGCCACCTGCGGCCGGCCGGAGGGGCCGGGCCGGTTATTGACGATGGGCAGGCCGTTGATGATAACGCCTTGGGCCACCGCGCGGTCGCGCGCCGCCGTCACCGGCCCGCCCCAGTTGTTCGCGCCGTCGCCGGAAATATCGACGACGCGCCGCGTACCCTCGAATTCGTTGACGTCGAAATATGTCACGGCGAAGTCGATGGCCGAGGCAATGGCGGTGCGATAGGCCGTCTCGGGCGGGTTCTGCTCAAGGAAATTGGCGAAGGCGTGCGCGGCTTCGGCCCCGTCGATCAGCCTCCAGTCTGTAATGATGCGCATATGGCCGTAACCCGCCCATTCGTAATAGGCGACGGCGATTTGACCCAGGATGCCCTGTTCGATGGCGCGGATGACGTCCGGGTGGCGGAAGGCGGCGACATAGCCCTGGCGCTGTAGCATGGCCTCGTCGTCATCGACGCTGCCCGAAACATCGATACCCATCGCCAGTTCCAGATCGACGGGCAGGTCCTGCGCCGCGGCCACGGACCCGGCCAGCGACCACACCAGAACACTCAATAGAATCAACCGGAACCGCTGAATGCCTCTATCTCCCTCACAGGGCCGGACGTCGCCATGATAACCCGAACCGCCGGAAATTTCGGATCACCTTTTCGAGGGCACGAGGATTCTGTCCTATTTCTCACGGCAGGGCCTCGCTCCCAATTCGTCCACCCCGGGTTCGGCGAATTCCACCGGGCGCACTCGGTCGCGCTCCGTCAGGAAATCGTACATCATCGACAGCATTCTCATCTTGTCGCCGAAACCGGCGGGTTTGGGGTCCACATGCTGCATCGAATCCAGCAGATACAGCTCCGCTTGCGCCACCCTGGCCGCAAAGGCAATGCTCTGGGTCTCGGGAATCACCCTGTCGTCATTGCCATGCACCAGCAGGAACCGGGCATCCATGCCCGACAGGTCCAGCCGCTTAAGGTCCAGCGCCGCGATTTCTGCCCGCGCGCGCGGCGGCTGTTTCGCGATCAGCTCGGGAACCCGGTCCGGGTCGGTATTGGTAAGCAGGTC
>DAOVHN010000313.1 GCA_030671915.1 Pseudomonadota bacterium | reverse complement strand
GGTGCGTTGCGGCCCTTGCCCGATGCGGGGGGGCATCGCGCCGCGGACCGCGCCTGCCCGGACGGGCCGCGAATCTCCATCAAATGGGTCTTTATCAGCGAGCCTTGGTATTAGGTTGCCTCCCGCGCGGCCAACTCGGGGTTGCGGCACTCGCCCGGCCCGGCCGGTTCCGGCGCAAGGGGCGTATCGTCCCAGCGCAGCTGCTGGTAATAGAATCCCATTTCCAGGGTCGGTTTGACCACCCGGAAGTATGGCGAGACATCGAAGTCCCTTGGTGCGAACAGGCTGTGGTGCCGGATGCGCAGGAGTTCCCGGCGCGCCTGGATGCCGGGCGCGGCCTCCGGGTCCTGCCCCACGGTGACATGCGGCAGGATGGGATAGCGGACCGACTGAAATGCCTGGGCTATGAGGCCCGAGCAGATCGCCTGGGTCGGGTCGCCACTGCCCAACCGCAACATGCGCCGGCGCCAGCGTGTCGGCACGGGCGGCGTCGGCAACAGATAACGCAGCAGATCGAATATGTTTTTCAGGTCGTACTTCAATCCGATGCGCTCCACCGCGAAACGGATTACGGCCTCCCTGTCCTCGTCGCTCAACCCGATCGGGCGGCATATACGGGTGTTGAAGTTGCGATATTCCGACAGCGGCAGAACCCGCACGCCTTCGACGATATCGGCCTCGACAAGCGTATCGGGTTCGCCGCCGCCGGCTTTCGGACCCAGCGCATCGCCCACATAAAGGGCCGCATGCGACCAGGTGGATTGCGTCAGGTATTTGATCGCGACGCTGACGCGCCTGTTGCCCTCCACCAGCAACACATCGCCGGGCTGCAGCGTGGCCTCCAGAATGCCGTGGGGCGTAACGGCGAAGGACTCATAATTGCAGATCGGCCCGTTTATGTATCGGGCCAGCCGCTGGCCAATCCATGTGAGCGCATTTCCAGCCATGGTTCGTTCCTCCGGCGCGCGCGACCGCGATGCGATGCCGCTCGCCTGAACCGAATATGTAGCGAAACCGCGCGCCGGACCAATCAAGCCGTGTCACATCGCGGTGACGAATGCGCCCGCCAGCGCCCCTCCAAAACGCCGAACTGGAAGCCGGCGACTACGGCGCCGATGATGTGAATGGTTGGTACAACTTCGAAGGGGGTGGCGTCGGGCGTGGCGAAAACCGTCTGCCCGATCAGAATTTCGTAACCAACCTTGGCCAAGAACAGCAGCAGGATCGTTGCCCAGACCGCGCGGACGAATCCGCCCTGCAGCATTTCCTGCAGGCACAGATAGACGACCGCGGCGCTGATCACACCCGACAGACCGCCATAGAGTGCCATCTCGGGCATGAATATCAGGAAATACAGGCTGCCCACCAGCGCCGTCAGCCCGATCAGCCATGCGAATCGCAGTCCGTTCCGCCGCTCCAGCGAGATCCCGGCGACCGAGAACAGGACGACGTTGTATAGAGCATGGGACTTCGAGAAATGCACCGCATGGCCGGTGATCAGCCTCCAAGCCTCCCCGGCCAGCACGCGATTCCTGTCATAGATGAGCCAATGCGCGACGTCCGGCAACAGGAAAAGAGCAAGGCTGCCCGCCGCCACCAGAACGGTGATGACGGGGAAGCCCGCCTTGGTATTAGGCGCCGCGACGGCCATGCCAGGCGGCGGCGCTTGCCAGCAGGAGAAACAGAATCGCGAAGCCGGCCCCGAGATCGCCGCCGCCCGTGTAGCCCTTGGCGCGGGTGACTCTGATCTCGTCCGGTCGCTCCTTCACTTTCACCTTGAAGCGGTCCAGTTCGGCGGTCAGGTTCACCACCAGATCGTCGGCGGCGACCCGAAAGCCCTCGGCCGAGTCCTGGCGCAGCTCCTCGCTCTGATTGACGAAGGTGGCCGATCCCTTGACCTGGCTGATGCCCGGCGCGCGGAACAGCATCTTGCGGCTGGCGATGTCGTAGACCGCCGCATCGACCATGGTGCTGGTGTCGTTCTTTTCGCCCTGGAAGATATAGGCGCCGACAATCGTCCAGTAGGTCAGCGAAAGCAGGCCCTCGTCGGTGTACTGAACCTGGTCGTAGGACAGCAGCACCATGACATCGACGCCATACATGGTCCGGATCTGGTCGAGATTATCGAAACTGCCGCCGGGCCGTAGATAGGCTGTCGGAATCATTTCGACGTTGCGGATGAAATCATGCTGCCCGAAGCCGGCCGCGATGCTCTCCATCAGGGCTGTTTTCCGGGTCTCGTCGAGATCCTGATTGGCCTGACGGCTGCCGGTCGCCGGCACGAAGGCGATGCCGACATCGATCGGCAGGTTCAGATACGCAATCGACGGCTTGTCGACGGCATTCGCGTCGCCGGGATAGAGGTAATCCACGACGCTGCTCGCCCGATGCGACTTCTTGCCCTCCACCAGCCCGGCGCAGGCCGTGACCGCGACGAGCAGAACCAGCAGCGGCGCAAAACGCCAGTTCCTGTATTTCTTCAGCATGTTCCGTCTCCCGAATGGATCGTCCCGATAAGCGGCGGGGATCGTCGGGCGGCGCGCCCCACCGCGCCCCGCCACCCAATGAGCGAGACACAGGATAAAAACGCGCGCTGGAAATCGGAAGGCTTAAGGAATTCCTAAAGCCCTTTCCGACCATATGGAATCACTCTGACGTGGCGATTTCGGTCCGGGGACAGGAGCGGTCCGAAGAGCGTAGCGGGGCTACGGTCAAGGGCCGCGACGCAGCCCCGGTCCGAAAGCGCCGCGTCCCTTCGGGTTGCCCTTCGGTGGCCATCCGCTGCGTTATCCCGCTTGCCCGATGCGCCAGCATCGCGCCGCGCGGGATGCCTGACGGACTGGCCGCCGGAAGGCAACAGCGCGGTTCCATATGGTCGGAAAGGGCTTTAGATGGCCGGAAAATTACCCCCCCGGCCGGGTGCGCATGTTATCGGGCAGCCAGGTGGCGAGTTCGGGGAAGACGACCAGGATCGCCACCATCAGCACCATCAGCCCGAACATGGGCAGCGCCGCCTTGGCGATATAGCTCATGTCGTGCTTGGTCATGCCCTGCATGACGAACAGGTTGAAGCCGATCGGCGGGGTGATCTGCGCCATCTCGACCACCACGACGATGAAGATGCCGAACCAGATAACGTCGATGCCGGCCTGGCGGATCATCGGCTCGACCACGGCCATGGTCAGCACCACCGACGAGATGCCGTCCAGGAAACAGCCGACGATGATGTAAAACACCGTCAGCGCCGCGATCAGCGCGATCGGCGACAGGTTCAGCGCCGCGATGAATTCCGCCAGCGCGCGCGGCAAGCCGGTAAAGCCCATTGACAGCGACAGGAAGGCGGCGCCCATCAGGATGAAGGCCACCATGCAGGAGGTCCGGGTCGCGCCCAGCAGGCTTTCCACGAACGCCTTGCGGGTCAGCGAGCCCTGGCCCGCCGCCAGCGCCAACGCCCCGATCACGCCAAATGCGGCGGCCTCGGTCGCGGTCGCGAAACCCATATACATCGACCCGATCACGAAGGTGACGAGCAGGATGACCGGGATCAGGAAACGCGATTCCGCAATCATGGCCTTGAGCGACATCGACGGTTCGGGATCGGGCCGCTGACCGGGACGCAGGAAATGCCAGGCCACCACATCGCCCATGAACAGGCTCGACAGCACCAGGCCGGGCAGCACGCCGGCCATGAACAGCTTCGAGATCGACTCATTGATGGTGACCCCGTAGACGATCAGCGTCAGCGACGGTGGGATCATCAGGCCCAGCGTCGCCGCGCCGGCCAGCGTGCCGATGGTCATAAATTCGGGATAGCCGCGCTTGCGCAACTCGGGGATCGACATCTTGCCGACGGTGGTCAGCGTCGCGGCCGACGATCCCGACACGGCGGCGAATATGGTGCAGCCGATGATGTTGGTGTGCAGCAGGCCGCCGGGCAGCTTCGCCACCCATGGCGCCAGGCCGCGGAACATGTCCTCGCTTAGCCGCGTTCGAAACAGGATTTCGCCCATCCAGATGAACAGCGGCAGGGCGGTCAGCGTCCAGCTTGACGACGAGGTCCAGATCGTCGTGATCATGGCGTC
>DAOVHN010000347.1 GCA_030671915.1 Pseudomonadota bacterium | reverse complement strand
CCGCCACCCCGGCGGGCAACAGCGACGAGCTTCGCGAAGTGCTGGTCGAGCTCAGGGAAATCCGCGAATTGCTGCGGTGAAAATTTACGGTCGCGGGGCGTTGCGCGCGGGCGCGCGCCGGAGTACATTGCGCGCCGTCAAACTTGGAAATTCGGGCCAGCCGGCCCGGCCCTGTCGGAGCGTGGCGCAGTCTGGTAGCGCACTTGTCTGGGGGACAAGGGGTCGTGGGTTCGAATCCCGCCGCTCCGACCAATTAAGTCAATGCATTAGCGCGGCTCCTCGGGGCCGCGTTTTTGTTTGGAATGCCGAGTGGGTAACGGGCGAGGATCGGCAAGGCCGGGTGATTGTTCCGTTATGCCGGCAAGGCGTGGTAGGATTGGTATCAGTCAGGTAAGGGGGAATCCATGCGGCAGATACCGATTTCGGTCATTTCCCTGGTTTTGCTGGGGTTGGTCCTGGCCGGATGCCAGGCCAGC
Organism: Pseudomonadota bacterium; assembly: GCA_030671915.1. Lineage (GTDB taxonomy): Bacteria > Pseudomonadota > Alphaproteobacteria > UBA8366 > JADFVY01 > JADFVY01. The sequence continues at coordinate 3,335 of DAOVHN010000347.1, read as the reverse complement.
GAGAAGGCGCCGGCGCCGCCGAGCCCTTATGCCCTGGCGTCCGCCGATGCGGCCTACGATCGGGGCGACTACGAATTGGCCTACAGGAAGTACCGGCCGCTGGCGGAAGCAGGCGTGGTCAGGGTGCAGGTCAGGATGGGGACCCTTCTGTATGACGGCCTGGGTGTGCCGGTGGATCATGCGGAAGCCGCACGCTGGTGGCGGATGGCCGCGGAACAGGGAAATGCCAGCGCGGGTACGAGCCTGGGTTTTCTTTATACGCGGGGACATGGCGTCCCCCAGGATTACACGCAAGCCGCCCGCTGGTATCGGATGGCGGCGGATCTGGGCGACGATCACGGCCAGTTCAATCTGGGCCACGCCTATCGCAATGGCCGGGGCGTGGAGCAGGATCAGGCAGAGGCCGCATACTGGTATCGCCTGGCCGCCGGCCAGGGATATGCCGCGGCCCAATTCAACCTCGGCATCATGCACGCGGCCGGCGAAGGTGTGACACAAAACAGGAAAGAGGCCGTAAACTGGTATCGGCTTGCAGCGAACCAGGGCTACGCGCCGGCGCTAAACAATCTGGGATGGATGTACTGGGAAGGCGAGGACGAGTTCCAGGACCCGGTTAAGGCTCTGGCCTTGCTAACCGTTGCCGCCGAACGGGGCAGCGAGAACGCCGCGATCAACAGGGCGAATATCGCCGCCGAATTGACCCCCGAACAAATTGCCGAGGCCAAGCGGCTAGCCGACGAGTGGCGGCAGCGGATTGCGGCCTGGGGGGGATAGTAAGGCGCCGGATGGCGCGCTATCGGGCGCGCGCTGGCCGTCGCGCAATCACTCCGCCGCCAGGCTGTTTATGAAACTGTTCATGGCGAGCTGGGCGTTGGTGCGGGCGCGTTGGTCGGCGTAGAGGCGGCACTCGCCGGCATAGAGGTCGCGCAGGGTGTCGATGCGCAGGGCGCGCCGGCGGAAGAAGCGGGGCAGGGCGTGGGCGTCCTGGAGGTCGCGGTAGAGGCGCCGGCAGAGGATGCGGGTGACCGGCGGGCTTCCCGGATAAATTTCCGTCATCAATACGGCCGCGCGGCTTGCCGGGAAGGTCCACGCAAGCAGAACACGGACGTCGCGCCGGTAGGCGGCGGCGAAACGTCGACGGCGGGCACGCGCGTAGTCGCGGCGCGCGGCCGCCAGTTCCGTGCAGGCCCGGTCGATCGAGGTAAGGGGTGTGTGCTGTTCGATGGCGGGGGCTCCCTGGCGATGTGACTCTCACGCAGGAAGTATACGCGGAAAACGTATATTTGTTAAGTGGAGAGCTTCGCTACACCCCCATCATTTCGGCCGCGGTGAGGATCCGGTGGACCGCCTTGATACGCGAGGTCTCGATGGTGATATCGTCGCGCGGGGGATTGAACTGGGCCAGCCGCACGCGGTCGGCCGAGCGCCGCACCAGGCGCTTGATGTAGCAGGGGCCGGGCTCGCCATGTTCGCCATGCAGCTCGACGATGACGTCGTTGCCGGGCTGTGGCGGGCGGCCGGGATGGACGAAGACCAAGTCGCCGTGATCGTAACGGGGCGACATGGAATCGCCGATGACGTAAACGCCGAAGGCGTTGCCGATCTTCGTCAGCATGGGCGGCCTGCGTACGTAATCGACGACCGTACCGTTGAAACTGAAATCACCTTCCGTCCCTCCTATCGCCACGCCGTATACCGGCAGATCCCTCGGGAAAGTGTTGTTCCCCGGCAGTTCGGCAGCCGTTGCAAGTTCTACTTCGGTTAACCCCGGCAACTCCGCCGCCAGTTCGGCGGCCGAGCCGGCGCCGGCCTCGCGGATGGCGGCCAGGGCCAGCACCTCGTCGCGCGTGATCGGCGGTTCGCCCAGGCCGGTCAGCGCGTCGGCGACCTTGGCAACCAGCGGCAGGGGCAGCCAGGGTTTACCGTACGTCGCCTGGTTTTCGTAGCGCTGGTAACTGGACGCGCCCTTGTAGCCGCAGGCGCGCGCCAGCCTGTCCATCGAAAGCCCGGCGCGTTCGCGCAGCGCTTTCAATCGTTCCGTAACCGGTGGTTCCTTGCTTTCAGTCATGCAGCCTTCCCGCATGATAGGCGTATGTGAAATTAGCATTTGACAAACATACGTAACATGCGTATACGTTCTCTGCAACCAGAACAAAAAGAGAACGTACAATGCAGAATTCCACAACAGGCAGGGATGAGTCAAGGCCGGTGGGGCGGGATCCGGCCGGGAGGCGGGCATGAAACAGGTTTTGACCCCCCAATTGCTCGACGATCTCTACGGCTGGTTGGCCGAACGCGCGGGAGCCGGCGGAGTCTGCCCGGGCAATGCGGAAATCGCCAGGCGCTATGAGTTCGCCAGTGCCGCCACTGCAGCCAAGGCCGTCGGCCGACTGGAGAAACAGGGGCGTATCGCGGTTCGGCGGGGCTGGACGGCGCGTCAGGCGACGATCACCGCCACGGGTGAGAGCACGGCCCCGATCGCGCAGGCAAACCGGGATGCGCGCAGGCCTTCGCGGCCGGGGGCGCGGCCCGCTACTGCCTTTCCGGGACCGCGCATCGTCGGTCCCCGGGGACGGCAGTGCCAGTGGATCGAGGGTGAGCCCAGCGGCGACGACGGCTGCAAATGCCTGCGCCGGACGGCGCGGGGCAAGATCTGGTGCCCGGCGCATCTGGAACGCATCTACCTGCCGCGGGACGTGGCGGAGGAACGTTTCGGCCCGGTGCCGGGCCTGGTGCCGGTTTCCGCGTTGCGCAGGGCCTCGTCATGAAGCGGGACGGGGAGGCGCGCCGCTTGCTGCGCTTGCGTGGCTGGGGCCGGAACGGGGGCATCCATGGGCGCGAGGTCACGGACAGGACGCTGCCGGCGCCCGTGTCAAAGGGGCCGGCCGCCGACAGGATCGAGGGCATGCGCCGCGCCACCGTGCTTTACCTGACCAGCCGCGAATGCGTCGCACGGGACCTGGCTTTCCTGCTGCTGCCACGCGCGAGCGGTAATGCGTGCGCTGGCGATCTGATGGTCTTCACTCGCGATCGGATATTCATGGTTGGCTTCGCCGTGGCGAAGCAGCGGCCCGGCCCGGCGCTGGCGCATATTGCAGGCCGTATTCGCGACCTCGGCCAGACCTGCCACATCATCCACGCCGAAACCCCCGCCCATGCCGTGGAGCAGCTGGCGCGGCTGATCGACGGGGATAGAGCCTTTTCCGGCCATATGGAATCGCTCTGACGTGGCGATTTCGGACCGGGGACAGGAGCGGTCCGCAGAGCGTAGCGGGGCTACGGTCAAGGGGCGCGACGCAGCCCCGGGCCGAAAGCGCCGCGTCCCTCCGGGTTGG
>DAOVHN010000578.1 GCA_030671915.1 Pseudomonadota bacterium | reverse complement strand
CGAAGAAGTGGTCTACCCAGGCGCCCAGCCGCCGCACACGTTCCGAAGCACCGGCATGGCCCGTGTCCAGGGTGCCGGGTGGTTTCTCTTCGCTTTCGGGCACTGGGTCGGCACACAGCGCCGGGCCGGCCGGCAGCGCAACCAAGACCGCGGCCGCGGCAATCGCCCAGATAATACTGGCTCTTGGCATAACCCCGTCCGTCATGCTTCATCCTTAAGTCGGCAGCCAGCTTGCGAACCCATATCCATGAGCATGATATAGAAAAACGCGGCGATACGAAGTGATATAGATTAAATCATGGATCCGCTATTGTTGCGCCGGGCCGGGGTGGTATTTGGGCTCGGGTTCCACTATCTGTTGGGATAGGGGACTTGGTGAACAACCACATGATTCAGAACGAAATGTCTCAGCCGCGCCTGGCCGTCTTCGATTGCGACGGCACCTTGGTGGACAGCCAGCATAATATCGTCGCTGCGATGGCGGAGGCTTGGTGTAGCCACGGGTTGGAACCGCTACCCGCATCCCTGGTGCGCCGCGTTGTCGGCTTGCCGTTGCTGGAGGCGATTTCCAGTCTTCACCCGCTGGGTTCTGTCGAGGCCCATTTGTCACTCACTGAGAATTACAAAAAGGCCTTTCATAACTTACGGCAGCAGCCGGACCACCGGGAACCGCTCTATCCCGGGACTGTCGAGGCTCTGGATGCAATGGAAGCCAACGGTTATCTGTTGGCGGTGGCGACGGGAAAATCCCGCCGAGGGCTGGATGCGACGCTGGCCCGTCATGGGCTGGAGGGCAGGTTCATGGCGCTCAAGACCGCCGACGATGGACCGGGCAAACCGAACCCGCATATGCTGCTGGACGCCATGGCGGAAACCGGCGTGACGCCGGACTCGACGGTGATGATCGGCGACACCGTTTTCGACATTGAGATGGCCAGCAATGCACAAGTGCGCTCGATTGGCGTAAGCTGGGGTTATCACGATCCGGATGAGTTGCGCGCGGCCGGGGCGGCCGGTGTAATCGATGAGTTCGGGGAACTGGCGGACATGACCGCCATGCTGTTTGGAGGCGAAAATGCGACTTGGTAAGGTTCTCAAGATTATTTTGATCGTTGTCCCGCTCCTGGTGGTGGCCCTTGTGGTCGGCGCCATCGCGGTACTGATGACGACGGACTTCAACAAGTACAAGCCCCTGATCGCCGAGCAGACAAAGGAGGCGACGGGGCGCGACCTTGTAATCGCCGGCGACCTGGAGCTCGGGATATCGCTGACGCCGTCGGTGTCGGTGACCGGAGTGACGCTGTCCAACGCCGAATGGGGCAAGCGCCCCGAGATGATAAAGGTGGAGCGCTTCGAAGCACAGATGGCGCTGATTCCGCTGGCCTTCGGCATCATCGACGTGCAGCGGATCGTGCTTGTCGGCGCCGACATCCTGCTCGAGATCGATAAAAAGGGCCGCGCCAATTTCGATTTCAAGACGCCGGGCGCCAAGGAAGAACCGGCCGCTCCTGCGGAACAGCCGGCGGAAGCTGAAGGGCGGGGGCTGATCCCGGTTGTACGCGAGGTCGTGATCCGCGACTCCAGGCTTACCTACACGGATGCCAAGGCCGGGGCCTCGCATGAGGCGAAGATCGACGAGTTGACGATCAACGGAGAAGGGCTGGAAAACCCGATCGAGATGCTGTTCAAGGGCAGCTACAACGATGCCGGCATCACGTTGACGGCGTCGTTGGGCGCGCCGAACGAATTAATCGCCCCGACGAAGCCTTATCCGGTCGCCCTGACGCTGGAAGCCGGCGGCGCCAATATCTCGGTCAAGGGAACCATTGCCGAGCCGATGGCGGGCAAGGGGCTCAATCTGGCGGTCTCCGTCAAGGGCAGCCAGTTGGGCGACCTGTCGGCGGTGGCCGGCGCGGAAGTGCCAAAGCTGGGCGCCTATTCCATGTCGACGAGCGTCACCGGCGATCCGGCGACGGCGCTCAACCTGGTGGGCTTCAAGGGTGAACTGGCGGGCAGCGACGTATCCGGCGACGTGACCGTCAACCTGAAGGGCAAGCGACCCTTCATCGACGCCAAACTGAAATCGAAACTGATCGATGTCACCGCGCTGGGCGGCGCGGCCGGCGGGGCCGCGCCCGACACCGGGAAAAAACCGGCAAAGCCGGGCGACAGGATATTTCCCGACGATCCGCTGCCGGTGGAAGGTCTGCGCGCGGTCGATGCGAAGCTGACCTTCGACGCCGACTTGATCCTCGCCGCGGGCGCCAAGCTGCAGGGCGCCCATGTCGGCCTGTCGCTGAAGGGCGGGAACCTGACGATCAAACCCTTGAAGGCCACCGTGGCCGAGGG